>NZ_JBHXTL010000008.1:0-93233 GCF_042677365.1 Kitasatospora sp. NPDC127116 | reverse complement strand
CACTGTGGTGGGGGGGGGGGGGGTGGGGGGGGGCGGGGCGGGGTGGGGGGGGGGGGGGGGGGGGGGGGGCCCCCCCCATCCCCCCCCGCGGCGGGTAGGGGGCGATCGGCCAGTCCGAGCCGAGGACGACGGTGGCGCCCGCGTCCCAGAGGTCGCGGCAGCGCCACGCGCGGTCGGCCCGCTCCTCGCCGAGGCGGCGGGACCAGTTGTCGGTGTGGTCGGCGCGGGTGAAGTCGCAGCAGTGGGTGGGTTGCATGGAGGCGACCACGCCCAGCTCGGCGAACCGCCGGACCACCGCGTCCGGAACGGTCTCGATGTGCTCGATCCGGTGCCGCACGGGGGAGGTCCCGGGCGTCGTGCCCCCGTTCGCCGGCCCGCTCGTCGTCGCCTTCTCGATCGAGTCGAGCGCGTGCCGGACCGCGGCGTCGCCGATCGCGTGGGTGGCGGTCGGGACCCCGGCGCGGTGCAGCTCCCCGACGACGTGGGTGTAGTGCGCCGGGTCCGGCCAGAAGGCGTGGGTGGACTCGCCGTGGCAGTCCGGGCGCTCCAGCCAGGCCGTCCCGTTGTCGATCGTGCCGTCCATGAACAGCTTGACGCCGTCCACCCGCCAGAGCCGACCGCCCCGGTCCTGCTGCGCGATCAGCGCGCGCAGCCCGTCCGCGTCCACGCCGGGCTGGCACCAGGGGGCGACGCGCAGCCGCAGCGGCAGCTCGCCCGCCTCGTCCAGGTCGGCGTAGAGGCCGAGGCTGTCGCCGTTGGCGTCCATCGCGTGGCCGCCGGTGAGGCCGGTGGCGGCCATGGCGCGCAGCGCGACGGCGAGGCGGTCGCGGCGCTCGGCGCGGGTGGGCCGGGGGGCGGCGCGCTCGACCAGCTCGCAGGCGGCGTCCTCCAGCAGCAGGCCGGTGGGGCGGCCCTCGGCGTCGCAGACCACCTCGGCGGCCTGGTCGAAGCTGCGCGGTCCGTCCACGCCGGCCAGCTCCAGGGCGCGCGGGCTGGCGAGCATCGAGTGGGCGTCGAAGAGCTGGAGCAGCGCCGGGACGCCGTCCAGGACGGACGCGAGGGCGGCGGACCCCACCGGACGGTCGCCGAAGACGTTCGGGTCCAGACCCCAGGCGTGCAGCCAGGCTCCGGGGGCGAGGCGCGCGGCCTCGGCGGCGAGGGCGGCGCGGACGCCGGCCAGGTCGGTGCAGGCGGAGAGGTCCAGGCCGTGGGTGAGCTCGGCGCCGGTGACCGGATGCAGGTGGCCGTCCACCAGGCCGGGGGTGACCACGGCGCCCTTGAGGTCGATCACCGTCGTCGTGGGGTCGGCGAGTTCGCGGACGGTGCGGTCGTCGCCGAGGGCGGCGATCCGGCCGTCCACGACGGCGAGGGCGGTCTGCGGGAGGAAGCCGCCCGAGGCGGGGTCGAGCAGACGGGCGGAGAGGAGGACCAGGGAGGTGCGCACTTCGGCTCCAGCGGTGCTGCGGGTGGGGGTGGGGTTGCGGGGGTGCGGGGGCTTCGGTCAGGACTGCTCGGCGACCGGGGCAGGAGCGGGGGGCGTGGGGGCGGGCGCGTCCGTCGGGCTCGTGGTGTCCGCGGGGTTCAGCGTGCCGTCGGACAGGCCCAGTTCGCGTTCGGCGGTGGCGGCGGCGAGCCGGGTGACGGAGGACGGGTGGTCGCGCAGCCCGGTGTTGGCGTGGACGGCCAGGCCGTCGATCACGACGAGGATCCGAACGGCCGTCAGCACCGGGTCGTCGGTGCGGAATTCGCCCTGTTCGACCCCGGCGGCGATGACACCGCCGAGCCGGCCGCGCCAGCCGTTCTCCTGGTCGAGCACGCGCTCGCGCAGGACGGGGCGGTAGCGGCTGAGGTGGCGGGCGTTGAGCCAGAGCCGGCTCATGTCGTCGTAGGACGGGCCGGTGGTGCGGGCGAAGAAGCGGGCCAGGTGTCGCAGCGCGGACCCGTCCGGCGGTTCGGTGGGCAGCAGTGCCTCCAGCTCCGCGGTGGCGGCGCTGCCGAAGGCCTCGGCGACGAGGTCCTCGACGGCGGGGAAGTAGTGGCTGATCAGGCCGGGCCGGACGTCGAGTTGCTCGGCGATCCGGCGCAGGGTGATGCACTCCAGTCCCTCGGTGAGGGCGACCTCGGCCGCGGCGCCGACGATCTCCGCCCGGCGGTCCTCGGGGGACTTGCGAACCCGTTTGCGCTGAACGCTTGACGTCATGTTCCGGATGCTATTGAGTGTGCGACCAATAAGCAAGCAGGTGGGCACGACACCCCCACGGAGGGCCCCCAATGGCGTCCACGCTCCCGGACCACCCCCACACTTCCCCGGACCTGCCCCCGCGCCCGGCCGCCCCGCCCCAGCAGGAACGGGGCGGCCGGGTCGAGGTCCACGGCATCGACCACATCCCCGAGACCGAGCGGCGCGGGCGCGCCCGCGAACTGTTCCCGGTCTGGGCCGCGGCCAGCGTCAACTACCTCAACCTGGTGGTCGGCGGCGCCCTCGTCCTGAGCGGCCTCGACCTCTGGCAGGCCTTCGCGGTGGTCGTCCTCGGCAACCTGTTCTGGCTGGGCACCGGCCTGCTCGCGGTCTCCGGACCGGCCGCCGGCGCGCCCAGCGAGGTGATCACCCGCGCCATGTACGGCATCCGGGGCAACCGGGTGAACAACGCCGTCACCGGCTGGATGATCTCGGTCTGCTACTTCGCGCTGAACCTCGCCGCGGCCGCCGTCGCCGCCTTCTCGCTCGCCGAGGAGGCGGGAATCACCCCGACCACCCCGATCAAGATCACCATCGTGATCGCGATCGTCGTGCTGACCCTCACCATCAGCGTGTACGGGCACGCCGTGATCCTCCGGCTCTACCTGCCGATCACCCTCGGCCTCACGGCGGCTTTCGCGGTGGTCGGCTACGCGATCGTCACCCACGCCGACCTCGCCTGGAGCCAGCCCGAACCGCTCACTGGCGGACGGCTCTGGGCGGCCGCCCTGGCCGGCGTCACCCTGATCGCCTCCGGCCCGCTCTCGTACACCACCAGCGCGGACTTCTCCCGCTACCTGCCCGCGACCACCGCCCCGCGCGCGGTCCTCGGCTGGACGGCCCTCGGCGGCTTCCTGCCCAGCGTGGTGGTCGGCGGCCTCGGCGTGCTCGGTGCCACCGCCGTCGACATGACCGACCCGCAGGCCGCCCTCCGGCAGATCCTGCCCGGGTGGTTCAACCCCGTCTTCCTGCTCTCCCTCGTGGTCGGCACCATCGCGGTCAACGCCCTCACCGCCTACAGCGCCGGCCTCGCCCTCCAGGCCGTCGGCATCCGCATCCGCCGCACCCTCAGCGTGCTGGTGGACGGCGCGGTCGCGGTCTCGCTGACGCTGTACGCCCTGCTGGTCTCCAACTTCCTCGACACCGTCAGCAACGTCCTCCAGCTGACCGTCGTCCTCCTCGGCCCCAGCACCGCCGTCTACGCCACCGACATCCTGCTGCGCCGCAACCGCTACGACGGCCGCGCCCTCGGCGACGAGAGCCCCGACAGTCCCTTCTGGTACCGCGCCGGTGTCAACCCGGCCGGCGCCGTCGCCCTCGCGGGCGGCGTCACGGCAGCGGCGCTCGGTGTGGACACGCTCTACACGGGTCCGTTGGCGGCCTTGGCCGGGGTGGATCTGGCGTTGCCGCTGGGTGTGGTGGTGGCCGCGGTGCTGTACGGGGTGCTGATGCGTCGGCGTGGCGTGTAGCGCGTGGTGGTGTGCCGGGCTGCCGGTCGCCCTGCCTGCCCGCTTTCCTGCCTGCTTGCCCGTCTGGCCGCCTGCCCGCCTGCTTGCCCGTCTGGCCGCCGCTCATGGCGGGTGGCCGGCCGGTGCGGCCGGTGCTGCCGGTTCGGCCGGTTCGGGGGAGTGGGGTGGGACCGGGCGGCCAAAGGAAACGGCGAGGAGAGCCGATCCCCCTGCCACTATCAAGCTACAGCGTGACCCGGGGCTTGCGGCAAGGCCCCCGTTGTGGCGCAGAATCCCGACCATAAGGCCATGACCTGCGGAAACGGGAGTCGTGAAATGCGCGTGTTGATGACGACATGGGGATCGCGCGGGGATGTCGAGCCGCTGGCGGGGCTGGCGGCGGCGCTGCGGGGGCTCGGCGCGGACGTACGGGTGTGCGCGCCGCCGGACGAGGAGTTCGCGGCCCTGCTGGCGAGGGTCGGGGTGCCGCTGGTGCCGCTCGGCCCGTCGGTGCGCCCGATCGTCGCCGGTCCTGGGGCGCCGACGGCGGAGGACGCGTTCCGGCTGGCCCGCGAGCTGGTCGCCGCGAGGTTCGAGACGCTGACCGCGGCGGCCGAGGGCTGCGACGTGCTGCTGGCGACCGGCCTGATGCCGGCCGGGGCGCGGGACGTCGCGGAGAAGCTCGGCCTCCACTACGTGCTGGCCTGCTTCCACATCTTCGGACTGCCCTCGCGGCACTTCCGGCCCGGCCGGCGGCCGGGCACGCCGTCCCCGCAGGACGAGACCGACTACCGGAAACTCTGGGAGCAGGACGCCCAGCGGGTCAACGGGCTGTACCGGGAGGCGCTCAACGACCACCGGGCGGCCATCGGTCTGCCGCCGGTGGAGAACGTCCGCGACCACGTCTTCACCGAGCGGCCGTGGCTGGCGGCGGATCCGACCCTGTGCCCGTCGGAGGGCATGACGGAACTCGACGTGGTGCCGACCGGGGCGTGGATCCTCCCCGACGACCGCCCGCTCCCGGCCGACCTGGAGGCGTTCCTGGACGCCGGTGAACCACCCGTGTACGTCGGCTTCGGCAGCATGGCCGCGCACGCCCCGGAGGGCATCGCGCGGGTGGCCGTCGAAGCGAGCCGTGCGCACGGCCGCCGGGTGCTGCTCGCCCGCGGTTGGGCCGGGCTCGCCCCGATCGACGACGGCGAGGACTGTCACGTCGTCGGCGAGGTGAATCAGCAGGCCCTGTTCCGCAGGGTGGCCGCCGTCGTCCACCACGGCGGCGCCGGCACCACGACGACCGCGGCCGTGGCGGGCGTGCCGCAGGTGGTCGTCCCCCGGATCGCCGACCAGCCGTACTGGGCCGGCCGGGTCGCCGAGTTGGGCATCGGCGCGGCCCACCTCGACCGGACGCCGACCGTGGACTCGCTCTCCGCCGCGCTCGGTGCGGCCCTGGCGCCCGGGACCCGGGCGCGGGCGGGGGCCGTGGCCGGCGGCATCCGCACCGACGGGGCGACGGTGGCCGCGAAGCTGCTGTTCGAAGCCGTGGGCCGGAAGGTGCCCGCCGGGTCCGGGTGAGTGTCCGGGGAGCCGGGCCGCGCAGGTGCCGGGCGAACAGCGGTGCGGGCCGGGTGAACGGCGGCGCCCCGTGAACGGCGGTGCGGGCCGGGTGGGTTCGATTCCGGATCGGCCTCCTTCCGATCGAACAGGGGTGGTTGTCGGCCCGCGCACGGCCGGTTCCGGCATTGATCCGGCGACCGGCGGCCGGGTGTCGGCAGGGTCGGTTAGGGTGCCCACTTGCGCGCCCGGTCACCGCAGGCCATGCGCGAGGGGAGGGCGGCATGACCGACGGCACGCACGGGGGAGTGGGACAGGACGGGGACGGCATCCAATGGCTCGCCGAGATCGGCCGGCCGGCCACGGGTCGACCGTCAACAGGACGCCGGTCGACCGGCCGACCGTCAACGGCCGGACCCGACCCGGACGGTGAGGTCGGCGGCGTCGTCTTCGCCCGGGGGATCACGCCCCAGGAGCTTGCCCGCCGGATGGGCGCCGACCCGGCCACCGCGACCGAGCCGATCAGCGACACCGAGATCCGGGACCTGGACATCGAGGTCTACCGCCCCGGTGACGACGGCGACGGCGTGATCCGGGTCGGCGAGTGCGCCGGCTGGTCGTTCGCGATCGAGTACGGCGACTCCACGGGCGGCGAACTGCTCATCGAGATAGCGCGGGACGGCGTCGAGGTGGTGCACTTCCGCCCGATGCCGGAGCAGCGGCCGGCCCTGCTCGACTACGCCCGGGACGGCGCCGTGCTGTGCGGCTTCGGCCTGGGCGAGGAACGTTGGCGCTGGGGCCAGGAGCCGGACCTGCTGGTGCCGGACCTGGTCGCCGCCGGAGTCCTGGAGGCCGACGGCGTGACCCCCCGCGACCCCGGGCGCGAGCCCGAAGGGGCCGCCCGCCGCCGCGCCCTCGGTGCCGTCGAGCGGCGCTTCGGGCTGAGCCTGCCCCGGGCCGCCCTCGGCGGGCTGCGCCTGCCGGCGTACGCGGTGCGGGGAACCCCGGGCATGGCGCTGCGCTGAGGGGGTGCCGCGTCGGCGACCCGCGGCGCCGATGGCCCGCGAAGCGTTGACGCGGGCGCGGAGGAGGGCCCGGCAGACGAAGGGCAGGGCGAACGGCGGACGCGGGAGCGGCGGGAACGGCAGCGGCAGGAAGGGCAGACGCGGGAGGGACAGGAACGGGAGCGGCAGGCGCGGAAGCGACGGGAACAGGGCGGTCACGGCAGGGTTCCTTTCCGGGCCCCACCGGCGGGGCCCCGATGGCCGTCATCCTTGCGCGCCGGCTGCTCGTCGCACATGTGCCGATCGGGAGGTTCCCGAGGCGCGATCCCTGCCCTGGCCCTGCCGATCGGCAGGGCCAGGGCAGGACGGGGCCGGGGAAGACGCGCCCCCACCGTCGTCGCGAGTCTCCGCAACCGGGCCGTGCGGCCCCGTCCTTCACCCGTTCGGCTGGTGGAATCCGGTTCGGCGCACGCCCCCGTCCAGGCGGTTCCACCAGGCATCCGCGGGATCCGGCCCCTAGGGTCTGTGGTGCGTCGACGAACCGAGCGCCGGGCGTACGCCGTCCCGCCGAGCGCCGGGGCGTCCGGCCGGCCCGAGGCCGCGTGCCGGGTGCCCGGCCGACCCGAGAGGTGGACCCACCCCATGCACACCGTCGTCCGCGGCGCCGGAGCGTTCGGCCTGGCCGCCCTGCTGCTCACCGCCGCCACCGGCTGCCGGGGCGACGGCTCCTCCGCCGCCGAGCCCGCGCCCACCTCCGCGGCCGGCGGCGCGGGGACGGGGACCGGCGCCGCCACCGGAGCGGCCGCCCAACAGCTGGACTGGCACGCCTGCTCCGCCCCCATCAGCGCCCAGGGCAGCGGCACCGCGCCCGCCGCCGAGGACTGGCAGTGCGCCACCCTCAAGACCCCGCTGGACCACGGCAAGCCGGACGGTACGACGATCGACCTCGCGCTGATCCGCAGCCGGGCCAAGGACGAGGAGCACCGGATCGGCTCGCTGCTGTTCAACTTCGGTGGCCCCGGCGCCTCCGGCGTGGCCACCCTGCCCGCCCTCGCCGCGAGCTACAGCTCCCTCAACTCCCGCTACGACCTGGTGAGTTTCGACCCGCGCGGAGTCGGCGCCAGCGCCGGGGTGACATGCCTGGACGACCGGGCGATGGACGCCGCCACCGCCACCGACAGCACCCCCGAAACCCCCGAAGCGGTGAAGGCCCTGGACGCCGACAACGCCGGCTTCGCCGCCGCCTGCGAGCACAACTCCGGCGCGGTGCTGCCGTACGTGGACACCGAGAGCGCAGCGCGCGACCTGGACCTGATGCGGCAGGTGCTGGGCGACCAGAAGCTCTCCTACTTCGGCATCAGCTACGGCACCCAGCTCGGCGGCGTCTACGCGCACCTGTTCCCGCAGCAGGTCGGACGGATGGTGCTGGACTCGGTGGTCGACCCGACCAAGGACCCGCAGCAGTCCGCGCTCGGCCAGGCCCAGGGCTTCCAGCTCGCCCTCGGCGACTT
This sequence comes from Kitasatospora sp. NPDC127116, assembly GCF_042677365.1. Classification (NCBI taxonomy): domain Bacteria; kingdom Bacillati; phylum Actinomycetota; class Actinomycetes; order Kitasatosporales; family Streptomycetaceae; genus Kitasatospora; species Kitasatospora sp. NPDC127116. The sequence goes on along the minus strand of NZ_JBHXTL010000008.1, from coordinate 85,480 downwards.
CATGAAGGCCTGCGCCGCCCAGGCCGGGACCGCCTGCCCGACCGGTGCGGGCGGCGACGACGGCACCGCGAAGGTCGAAGCACTGATGCAGAAGCTGGCGCAGTCGCCGCTGCCCACCAAGCAGGGGCGGCAGCTCACCGAGAGCCTGGCCGTCACCGGCATCGCGGCCGCCCTGTACAGCCAGGAGACCTGGCCCGCGCTGGCCACCGGGCTCACCGAGGCGATGGAGCTGGGGACCGGCGACACGCTGCTCCAGCTCGCCGACGGGCTGAACGGGCGAGACGCGCAGGGGCACTACACCAACCTGAACGCCGCGAACCGGGCGATCAACTGCGTGGACGCCCGGCAGCGCTACTCCGACCAGGACGTGCAGCAGCAGCTGCCGCAGTTCCGTGCCGTCTCCCCGGTGTTCGGGTCCTTCACCGCCTGGGGCCTGACCGCCTGCACCGGCTGGCCCGTCCCGGGCAGGGCCGCCCACCCGGACGTCTCCGCGCCGGGCGCCGCCCCGGTCCTGGTGGTCGGCACCACCGGCGACCCGGCGACCCCGGTGGAGGGCGCCCGCACGATGGCGGAGCAGCTCGGCGCGGGCGTCGGCGTCACCGTCACCCTGCAGGGCGAGGGGCACGGCGGCTACAACACCGGCAACCCGTGCCTGAAGCAGACCGTGGACGCCTACCTCCTGGACGGCACGGTGCCGGCGAACGGGACGACGTGCGGCTGAGCGGCCGGGCGGCGGGAAGTGGCCCACTGCGGCAGCTGTCGATTGGCTCTGGAGAGTGGTCCACTCGGTCCACTAGCCTCTCCGGTGTGACGAACGATGTGACGAACGATATGACGACCGGCGCGCCCGCCCAGCGGCTTGCCCAGCAGCTCGACCAGCACCTCGACAACGGCCACCGGGCCGACAGCGACACCGTCAAGGTCGACTTCTACTTCGACCCCGTCTGCCCCTTCGCCTGGATAACCTCCCGGTGGATCCTGGAGGTCGATCGGCAGCGCGAACTCGACCTGAACTTCCGGGTGATGAGCCTGTCCGTCCTCAACGAGGGCCGCACCGACCTGCCCGAGCGCTACCAGCGCCTGATGACCACCGGCTGGGGCCCCGTGCGGGTCTGCATCGCCGCCGCCGAACAGCACGGTCCGCAGGTGCTGCGCGCGCTGTACACCGAGCTCGGCACCCGACTGCACGACCAGGACCGCGAGGCCGACGACGCCGTCATCCGCGAGGCGCTCGTGGCAGCGGGGCTGCCGGAGGAGCTGGCCGAGGCGGCGAACAGCACCGCGTACGACGAGGCCCTGCGCAAGAGCCACCACGAGGGCATGGACCCGGTCGGCGAGGAGGTCGGCACGCCGACCATCCACGTGGACGGAGTCGCCTTCTTCGGCCCGGTGCTGAGCGCCATCCCGCGCGGCGAGGACGCCCTGCGGGTCTTCGAGGGCGTGCGGCTGCTGGCCGGGTACCCGAAGTTCTTCGAGCTCAAGCGGACCCGGACGGGCGGGCTCGACTTCTCCTGAGCCACCCCGGCGGAGGCCGCGCCGCGCCCTCGCCGTGCCCGCACCGAGCCCCCTCGGTGCCCGCACGGAGGACTGCCGCGGGCCCGGCCTCCGGCCCGTCAGCCCCGGCGGCGCTGCTTGATCCTGATCGGCCCCGACCGGGGGTGGCCGATCACGGTCAGCACCGGGGCGCCCGGCTCCGCCTGCTCGGCGGCCTTGTTGACGATGTTTCCGGTGTTGGTGCTCGACGGGTCGATCCGTACGCCCCAGCCGCGCGGGACGATCAGCCGGATGTGGCCCATGCCGGTCGACGCCTCGACCGTGATCTCCTTGTGGGGGCACACGGCCTCGGTGAAGTCGACCGTGAGCAGCGAGATCTTGGTCTCCGCGACGATCCGGCGGGGCACGGACCAGCGGCCGCTCTGCACCATGTTGTTCATCCGGGGCCGGAGCGTGAGGACCTCCTCCGCCGCGGACACCTCCCGGGCCTCCACCCGGCCGCCGAGGTCGGCCACCAGGATGTCGAGTTCGCCGTACGTCCGCGCGGCGTAGGTGCGGTCGAGCCGCTCCTCCAATTCCCCGAGGTCGATGCGGCCGTCACCGGCGGCGACCCGCAACTGCTCGGCCACCGCCTCCCGGTCGCTGTCCCCGGCCCGGGGTTCCACGGCGGCCTCGGGCGTCTTGTGCAGGGCTGGCAGTTCCTCGTTGACCATGCGGCTACTCTAGGTCACGAATCGTCCTGGTGGGCGGCTCGATCGCCAACTCCGCACGGCCCGAGGATCTTTGAGCGCGCCCGGAGGAGCGGCCGAGAAAGCGGCCGGGCGAAGGCTTCGCCGGGTGCGGTGGAAGCGCCGGGCAGGCTTCCGCAAACCGTTCGCGACGGCCCGCCCCCACGTACCGGACCGGCCTTCGGCGTGCCCGATTCCGCCTCCCGTGCCCGACGCCGAGCCCGACGCCCGAGCCCGATCCGGCGCTGCGGGCCGTGGCGCCGAGCGGGTCGTTCTCCCCCGAGTGGACCGTTGCCACCCCCTTCGGGCTCCCGTCCGGGCCCGGACCGTCCGACCATGGAGGGGCGGAGGCTGTTCGGCCCCCCCGAGAGGCGGTGAGCGTGGATGATCGTACGAATCCGGCTGCGCGCTGTCCGTCACTCCGCGACTCCACCTGGTCCCGGGTCCAGCCCCGGCCCCGGCCCCGGCGTCCACCGCGGCTCCGACCCGGGCCCCGGCGCCGACCGCGGCTCCGACCCGGGCCCGCGCCCGAGGCAGAGCTGGGGCCAGCCGCGAGGCCCGAGCCCCGGTCAGGGCCGGAACCAGGGCCCCGGCGGTCCGGCCAAAGTTCCGCCTCCGCCGTCGTGGCGCCGCTGGCTGCTGCCCGTCGCGGTGCTGGTCACGCTGCTCCTGCTGGTGCTCTTCTCCAGTTCCGGCAAGCCCGGCACGCGCTACGGCTACTCCGACTTCGTGAGCCGGGTGGACTCCGGCCAGGTGCAGACCGTGAACGTCAGCGACACCGGCGGGGTGAGCGGCACGCTCAAGGACGGCACCCACTTCACCAGCCAGATCCCCACCGCCCTGGACACCTCCCAGCTCAGCGGCGCGCTCGCCGACCACCACGTGGCGGTCACCGGCAGCCGGAGCAGCAGCGGCTCGATCTGGTCGACCCTGCTGCTGTTCCTGCCGCTGCTGATCTTCGGTGCGCTCTTCCTCTGGTCCGGCCGGATGGCCGCCCGCTCGCTGGGCGGCGGCCTGAGCGCCATCGGGCGGTCCCGGGCCAAGATCATCGAGGCCGAGCGGCCGGACACCGGGTTCGCCGACGTGGCCGGGTACGAGGGGGTGAAGCAGGAGGTCAGCGAGGTGGTCGACTTCCTGCGCAGCCCGGAGCGGTACGCCGCCGCCGGGGCCAAGGGGCCACGTGGGGTGATCATGGTCGGGCCGCCGGGCACCGGCAAGACCCTGCTCGCCCGGGCGGTCGCCGGCGAGGCCTCGGTGCCCTTCCTCTCGGTGACCGGCTCCGGCTTCGTCGAGATGTTCGTCGGCGTCGGCGCCTCCCGGGTCCGCGACCTCTTCGACGAGGCCCGCAAACGCGCACCGTCGATCATCTTCATCGACGAGATCGACGCCGTCGGCGGCCGGCGCGCGGGCGGCACCCGGTTCGGCGGCAACGACGAGCGCGAGCAGACCCTGAACCAGCTGCTCGCCGAGATGGACGGCTTCGACCAGAGCACCGGCATCGTCGTCATCGCCGCCACCAACCGCCCGGACGCCCTCGACCCGGCCCTGACACGCCCCGGCCGCTTCGACCGGCAGGTCACCGTCCCGCTGCCCAACCAGGCCGAGCGGGCCGCCATCCTCGCCGTGCACTCCCGCGGCAAGACCCTGTCCCCGGACGTCGACCTCGGACGGCTCGCCCGCGGCACCCCCGGCTTCTCCGGCGCCGACCTCGCCAACCTGGTCAACGAGGCCGCCATCAACGCCGTACGCGCCGACCGGGCCACCCTCACCGCCGACGACCTCGACACCGCCCGCGACCGGGTGCTGCTCGGCCGCCGGGAGTCCTCCAACGCGCTGCTGCCCGAGGAGCGGCACGCCGTCGCGGTGCACGAGTCCGGCCACGCGCTGATGGCCGCGCTGTGCGAGCGCGCCGACCCGGTCGCCAAGGTGACCATCCTCCCGGCCGGCGTCGCCCTCGGCGCCACCGAGCAGCTGCCCGAGGCCGAGCGGCACCTGTACAGCGAGGGCTACCTGACCGACCTGCTCACCGTCCAGCTCGGCGGCCGCGCGGCGGAACTGGTGGTCTTCGGCGAAGGCTCCACGGGCGCCGCCAACGACCTCGCCAACGCCACCTCCGTCGCCACCCGGATGGTCCGGGAATTCGGCCTCTCCCCGGAGCTCGGACCGGTCGGCTACTCCAGCGGCACCCCGCACTACCTCGGCGACAACCCCGAGGACCTGCTGCGCCGCCCGTACTCCGAGCAGACCCAGCGCGCCGTGGACGAGGCGGTGGCCGGCCTGCTGCGCCAGGCCGAGCGGCGGGCCCTCGGCCTGCTCACCGAGCACCGGCACCACCTGGACGAGCTGGCGGCGCAGCTGGTGGCCCAGGAGACGGTGGACGGCGCGGTGGTGCTCGACATCCTGACGCACCCGGCGCCGGGCCCCGAGCGGCCGGTCTCGCTGCGGAAGCCGGACGGGCCGGCGGACGTCGACGGGCCTGCGGCCGCGACCGGGCCCACGGATGCGCCCGGGCCCACGAACGCGGACGGCCCGGGCGAGCCCCCCAGCCCGGAGGAGTCCCCCAGCCCGGAGGAGTCCCCCGGCCCGGGGGAGACCCCCCGCCCGTGACGGCCGCATCGCCGGTGGTCGTATCCTCGTGACCGCGCCACCCACCACCGTCCCGAGGAGTCGGAATGACCGAGCCCCTGCCCGCCGACGTCCAGCGGGAGATCGCCCGTGCCCTCGGGGTCGCGCCCGTGCCGGACCCCGCGACGGAGGCCGAGCGCCGGGTGGAGTTCCTGGCCGACCAGGTGCGGACCAGCGGCGCGCGCAGCCTGGTGCTGGGCATCAGCGGCGGCGTCGACTCCACCACCGCCGGACGGCTCTGCCAGCTCGCCGTCGAGCGGCTGCGGGCCGAGGGCCGCGAGGTGACCTTCACCGCGATGCGGCTGCCGTACGGTGTCCAGGCGGACGAGGCGGACGCCCAGCTCGCGCTCGGCTTCATCCGCGCCGACGAGGTGCTGACCGTCGACGTCAAGCCCGCCACCGACGGCGCGCTCGCCGCCCTGAAGGCCGCCGGCCTGACCTACAGCGACCACGGCCACGAGGACTTCGTCGGCGGCAACGTCAAGGCCCGCCAGCGGATGGTGGTCCAGTACGCGGCGGCGGGCGCCAAGGGCGGGCTGGTCGTCGGCACCGACCACGCCGCCGAGGCCGCCGTCGGCTTCTTCACCAAGTTCGGCGACGGCGCGGCCGACGTGATGCCGCTGTCCGGCCTGACCAAGAGGCAGGTGCGGGCGATCGCCGAGGCGCTGGGCGCACCGGCCGAGCTGGTCAAGAAGGTCCCGACCGCGGACCTGGAGAACCTCGCCCCCGGCCGCCCCGACGAGGACGCCCTCGGGGTCGGCTACGACGAACTGGACGACTTCCTGGAGGGCCTGCCGGTCAGCGAGGACGTCTTCCGCACCGTCCTCGGCCACTACCGCCGCACCGAGCACAAGCGCAACCTGCCGGTCGTCCCGCCCGTGGCATGACCGGCCCCGACGAGCGCGCCGCCGGGGCCGTCCTCGGAGCCGCCGTCGGCGACGCCCTCGGCGCCCCCTACGAGTTCGGCCCGGCCGGCGCCTTCTCCGCCCGCTTCCCGGACACCCCCGGTGACCTGGTGGCGGGCGGCGGCTGGGGGCTCGGCGAGGCCACCGACGACACCCAGATGGCCGTCCTGGTCGCCGAGTCCCTGATCGAGCGGGGAAGCCTGGACCTCCCGGACGTCTTCGACCGGTTCCGCCGCTGGGCCGCCGCCGACCCCCGGGACATCGGCATCCAGACGGAAGTCGTCCTGACCAGCGGCCTGCCCTGGGACCTCGCCGCCGCCGTCCACTTCAACACCACGCTGCGCGCCGCCGGCAACGGCGCCCTGATGCGGGCCTCGACCTCCGCCGTCGCGTTCGCCCGCGCCGGGCGGCGGGCCACCATGGACGCGGCCCGGCGCATCGCGGCGCTGACCCACGGGGACGGGGCCGCCTGGGAGGGCTCGGCGATCTTCCACGAGCTCGTCCGGCTCGCGCTCCACGGCGCCGACCCGCTGGCCGAGCTCCCCGCCGTCCTCGCCCACGTCGACCCCGACCACCGGGAGCGCTACGCCACCGTCCTCGCCCCCGACTGGCACCCGGAGCGCGCCACCGAGGCCAACGGCGCGGTATGGCCCTGCCTCGGCTCGGCGGTCTGGGCGCTGCGCACCACCGAGGGCTTCGAGCAGGCGCTGCGCGCCGCGATCGACCTCGGCGGGGACACCGACACGGTGGCCGCCGTCACCGGCGGCCTGGCCGGTGCCAGGTACGGCCTGGCGGCGATCCCGGAGCGCTGGACCGGGCCGCTGCACGTCGAGCTGCCCGGGTTCGGCGGGCGGGTGCTCCGCGCACCCGAACTGCTCGACCTGGCAGGGAGGTTGACGGCCTGGGAGGCCGGTGGCGCGGATCGGGGCAACGGGGGTGCCCGCCGGCACGACCAGTAGCGCGGTGCCCAGGGGCGGCCACTCCACCGGTCCGGCCTTCGAGGGGTTGAGGGGCCGTCGGGAACGGGCCTCAGGGGAGGAGGAAGACGACGAATCCCCGCGGGTGGAACAGGAGGTAGCCGATCAGGGCCCCCAGTGCCAGCAGATGACCGAGGAGCGCGCTGAGCATCGCCCAGCGCCAGCGGCGGTGCGGGGTCGACCTCCGGCCGGGGAGGGTCGCGCCGAGCAGGGCCGTGAGGGCGGTGAAGCCGAGCAGGGCCAGGGTTGCCTGCGGCAGTTCGCGCTCCACCCACCCGGTGCGGGCGTCGCGCCGGAGGTGCACCAGCAGCCACCCGTCGCTCACCGCCGTCAGGCCGCCCATCAGTGCGGCGAGCACCGTGTCGGGCACCTCCTCGCCCCGGCCCCTGATGCCCCTGGGCCGCGTCCGTGCCACTGCGACCGTCCCCCGGTGCCGTCCCGCCCATGCGCCCGCCCATGCGCCCGCCCACGTCCCCCCACGTCCCCCCACGTGCCCGGTCACGGTACCGGGGTGCGGCGTGGGGGCCAAGGCGCGGGGCTGCCACGATGGGGGTGTGCGGCCCGATCCGGGGTCGGCGCGACCGGCGTGCGGCCGGTTGACGAACGGGGGACGAAGTGATGACGGTGGATCGGCTCGCAGTGGTGTCCGGTGGCGGTACCGGGATCGGCCGGGCGATCGCGGCGCGGCTGGCCGGGGACGGGCACCGGGTGGTGATCCTGGGCCGCAGGCCGGCCGTGCTGGAGCAGGCCCGGGAGGAGATCGAGCGGACCGCCGGTCCGGGGCGGGTCGTGCCGGTCGCGGCCGATCTGACCGACCCGGCGGCGGTCGAGGCGGCGGTGGCCCGGATCACCGGACTCGGGCCGGTGGACGTGCTGGTGAACAACGCGGGTGCGATCGTCACGCCGCCGGCCGACGGCAGTCTGGGCGCGCTGGCCGCGTCCTGGCGGCGGGACCTGGACGGCAACCTGCTCACCGCCGTGCTGCTGACCACCGCGCTCCAGGACGGGCTGCGCCGTCCCGGCGGCCGGCTGGTGGTGGTCAGTTCGGCCGCGGCCCAGCGCGGTGGCGCGGGCCCGCACTCGGCGGGCTCGTACGCGGCCGCCAAGGCCGCGCTGCACGGCTGGGCGTTCGGTCTGGCCCGGCAGTTGGGGCCGGACGGGATCACGGTGAACGTGCTCGCGCCCGGTTACATCGAGGACACCGAGATCTTCGGGGCCGGCTGGAGCGAGGAGTTCCACGCCCGGAAGGTCGCGGACACCCTGGTCGGTCGGGCGGGCACCCCGGCCGATGTGGCCGAGGCGGTCGCCTACCTCGCCTCCCCGGCCGCCGGGTACCTGACCGGTCAGGTGATCGGACTCAACGGCGGTGCGGTGCTCGGTCGTTGAGTCCGAGCTTCGGGGAGCAGCCGGTCAGTCCCCGTCGGCGTCGGGCTCGGAGGTCGGGCTGGACGCGGCGCGGAGGGCGAGCTTGGCCTCGGCGGTCGTCCAGTCGGTGGCGATGGCCTGCTGGGCGGCGGCCAGGGTGACCTGGCCCTTGCAGATCGCGGTGTGGAGGTGGGTCTCCACCGAGTCCTTGGGGTTGTTCGGGCCCTTGCCGGGGACGTGGCCGGGGGAGGGCGGCTGGACCCACAGGTTGCGCGGGTCGTTGGGGTCGCCGCCGAGTTGGAGGCTGATCAGGTGGTCGTACTCGGCGTCGCCCATCGGGCCGTCGTAGCCGTAGGACTTGGCGTTCTCGGCCTTCTCCTTGCCCGTGATGTTCGACGGCGGGCGGATGGTCGAGGTGTAGCCGCCCTGCTTGCAGATGGTGTCCTTGAGGTTGCCCTGGTTCACCGCCGGACTGATCGCGCCCGGGGTGCAGGAGGCGTCGGGCAGCGGCTGCTTGTCCGCGGTGTAGCGGTAGTGGCAGCTGCCCGGCGCGGGCTGCGGCTGGACGTCGTAACTCGCCTTCGGGCCGGGGCCGGTGACGATCGCGGCGGCCAGCGGCGGGGCGGCCGCCGCGGCGTCACCCGCAGCGGCCGGGGCGGAGGCGGAGGCGGACCTGGCCCCCTTGGCGGCGTGGTCGCCGCCGGGCGAGCAGCCTGCGGCTGCGGCGGCGAGCAGGACGGCCGCGGCCATGGCCGGGGCGCGGCGGGCGGGAGCCGGCACGGGGTTCCTCCCTCGGGGGTGGGCGTGGGCGGCGGCCGCCGGACGGGCCGGTGCCGCGCCAGCGGACCCTACCGTGTCCGCGGGGCCGTCGGGGTGACGCCACGTGCGGCGCGGGAAGCCTTCGCCGGGCGTGCGGAACCGTTTCCGCGGCGGAGGCGGATCCGGCCGCCGTCCATGGCCGGTTCCGGTTCTGTCGATGCCGTGAAGGGGCTGTGTTCGGACGGAGCCGGGCCGAGTACGACCGAACCGCTCCGCCGTCCGCGGGCCGTGTCGTAGCCTGACGCGGACGCGGCAGGGCCGCGATCCGACCGGCGGGAGGGGAAGCATGAACAGGCTTGTGCGCAAAGCGCGTTGGCTTGGAGCGGTGGCGGCGGCAGGGGCACTGCTGCTGACCGGGACGGAGACCGCGGCCGCGGCGCCCGAGGGCCCGCCGGTCAGCGCGGCCCGGGCCGTCCCGACGGCGGACACCCTGGCGTTCGGCGGCACGGCCGAGTCGTTCGCCGTCGTCCCGGACGGCACCCGCGTCTACGCGGTGGTCGGCCACGCCGTCGACCCCGGCCACTCGGCCCGGGTCGTCCGCAGCATCGACACCCGTACCGGGGCGAGCACCGACCTGCTCACCGTCACCGGCTTCGACAGCGTCGGCCGTCCGACCGTCAGCCCGGACGGCAGCCGGGTCTACGTGACCGTCGACTGGGACCTGCTGACCTTCGACGCCGCGACCGGACAGCAGCTCGCCCGGGTCGCCACGCCCGACCAGCCCCGCCCCGGGGCCATGACCAAGGGCGCACTGAACGGGGTGACCGTCAGCCCGGACGGAACCCGGGTGTACCTGTCCCAGTACGGCCCCTGGGGCGTGCGCCTGGGCAGCCGGGCCGGCCGCGTCCTCGCCTACGACCCCGCCACCCGGACCTTCACCGGCGGCGTGACCCTCACCGGCTACACCGTCGGCCGGGTGGTGCTCGGCCCCGACGCCACCGACGCCTGGGTCGGCACCGCGGACAACCTCTACCACCTGGACGTCGAGGGCGCCGCCCCGGAGGTCGTCGACCCGGTGGCGGACTTCGGCTCCGCCGAGGAGATCGTGCTCGCCGCCGACGGCCGCACCGTCTACGCGAGCGGCTACCGCGACTACGGCACCGTCACCGCCGACATCCTGGACCCGGAGACGAACACCTTCCGGTCCGCCTTCGGCCTCGGGGCCTTCGCCGACGGCCCCCGGCTGCTCGGGACGAGCCCGGACTCCGGCCGGGTCCACGTGTTCACCGGCGCGAGGACCCCGCAGTCCGCACTGCTGTCGTACGACCCCGCGACCGGCGCGGCCGTTCCCGGCGAGACCGTCACCGGCTTCGGCCTGGACTCCGTCGTCCAGGTCCAGCTCGGCGCGGACGGCCGCACCCTCTACCTGGCCGGGCTCAAGGGCGGGGACTCCGTCCTGCGGACCGTCCGCTTCTAGGGGTTCGCCGAGCGGAGCCCGGCGAGAACGGGCCCGACGAGAACGGGCCCGGCAGCCGGCGCCGGAGCGCCGCCGTGCCGGGCCCGGGGAGGGCGGGTCAGCGGGCCTGGGCGGCCTTCGCCTCCTTGGCGGCCTTGGCGGCGGCCTCGGCGGCCTCCTTCTCGTGCTTCTCCTTGATCCGGGCGGTCTCCTTGCGGAGGTCCACCTGGTTGGCGCGCTCGTGCTGGAGCCAGAGCGGGTTCTCGGCCCGGAGGGCCTCGATCTGCTCGGTGGTCAGCGCCTCGGTCACGCCGCCGCGGGCCAGGCCGGAGATCGAGATGCCGAGCCGGGCGGCGACCACCGGGCGGGGGTGCGGGCCGTTCTTGCGCAGGTCCTGGAGCCACTGCGGCGGCTCGGCCTGCAGCGCGTTCAGCTCCTCGCGGGAGACCACGCCCTCCTGGAAGTCGGTCGGCGCGGCGTCGAGGTAGATCCCCAGCTTCTTGGCCGCCGTGGCCGGCTTCATGGTCTGGCTGGTCTTCTGCTTGAGCGATGTCATGGTGACAAGGGTAAGGGAGTGCGCGGGCGCTCCCGGTCACGGTCGGTAGCCTTGCCCTGTGACAGACATGCAGGTGAACCCGACCTTCCGGCTCGTGTACGTCCCGGGCGTGACCCCCGGCAAATGGGTCCGGGTCTGGGAGGAGCGGCTCCCGGACGTGCCGCTGGACCTCCTCGCGGTCGAGTCCGGCGACGCCGAGCGGACCCTCCGCGAGGGCGGCGCGGACGCCGGGCTGGTCCGGCTGCCGGTCGACAAGGACGTGCTGAGCGCGATCCCGCTCTACACCGAGACCACCGTCGTGGTCTTCCCCAAGGACCACTGGCTCGCCGCCGCCGAGGAGGCCTCGGTGGCGGACCTGGCCGATGAGGTGGTCTTCCACCCGCTCGACGACACCCTGGGCCTCACCGCCGACACCCTGCCCGGGCGCCCCGCCGTCGCCCGTCCGGACAGCACCGCGGACGCGGTCGAGCTGGTCGCGGCGAACGTCGGCGTGCTCCTGGTGCCGCAGTCCCTGGCCCGGCTGCACCACCGCCGGGACCTCACCTTCCGGCCGGTGGCGGACGTGCCGCAGTCCCAGGTGGCGCTGTCCTGGCCGCAGGAGCGGACGACGGACCTGGTGGAGGAGTTCATCGGGATCGTCCGCGGCCGCACGGTCAACAGCTCGCGCGGCCGCGGGGCCGGGCAGGCGGCTCCGGAGGCGCAGCCGAAGAAGGCGGCGGCGGGCCGGGGCAAGCCGCAGCCGCAGCGGTCCGGCGGGCAGAAGGGCGGTGCGCAGAAGGCGGGCGGCCAGAAGTCCGGCGGGCAGCGGGCCGGGGCGCCGAAGGCCGGGGGAGCCAAGGCCGGCGGGCGGGGCGCGGCGGCCCGGCGCGGCAGGCCCAAGCGGTGACCGTGGCGTAGCGTCTGCCCCGTTCGCAGCCGTCGAGGCGGGAGGAGCGGGGCAGTGTGGCACGACCTGATGGCCGTCCAGATTCCGATCGTGGAGAAGGTCCTCCGCACGATCGCCGTCTACGTGCTGATCCTGGTGCTGTTCCGGCTCGCCGGGAAGCGCGGGCTGGCGGGGCTGAACACCTTCGACATGGTGGTCGTCTTCCTGCTCTCCAACGTGGTGCAGAACGCCATCATCGGCAATGACAACAGCCTGCTCGGCGGCGCGATCGGGGCGGTGACCCTGATCGCGGTGAACGCCGCCGTCACCCGCTGGCTCGCGCGCGATCCGAGGGCCGCCCGGATCCTGGAGGGCCGGCCCACCACCGTGGTGAAGGACGGCAAGCTGGTCGCCGGCGCGCTGCACAGCCTGGCGCTGCGCCCGTCCGAGCTGGAGCACGCCATCCGGATCCAGAACGGCGACAAGGTCGGCGACGTCGCCCGGGCCCGGCTGGAGCCGGACGGACAGCTGCTGGTCTCCCTCAAGGCGGGCGAGCAGAGCGCCACCCGGAGCGACGTCGAGGACCTGCGGCGCCGGCTGGAGGAGATCGAGCGGCTGCTCACCGCCATCGCCGCCGACCGGCGCCCGCCCGGCTGACCGCCGCCCGGGCCACCGGCCCCGCCCCGACAGGCGCTGGAACCGACAGGCGCTGGAACCGACAGGCGCTGGAACCGACGGGCCCCCGGCCCCGACAGGCCGTGGAACCCGGAGGCCCTGGAGGGCCGGGGGACGGTCACGGGTGGGCGTCCGCCGGCCGCTCGGCCCCGGCACGCCGGCGCCGCGAGGCGCCGAGGGCCACGGCGGCGGCCAGGGCGAAGCCGAGGGCGGCGGCGAGGAGGTGCCCGACGGTGGTGAAGCCCGGGAGGGGGCCGGGCCAGTCGCCGCCGGAGAGCGGCCAGGCGACGACGAAGGCGGCCCAGGGCAGCCGGGCCCGGCGGGGCGCGGCGAGGGTGGCGAGGGCGAGGACGGTCTGGGCGCCGTAGCTGATGCCGTAGTCCGAGGCCCCGCGGACGCTCTCCGGGTACCAGCCGTGGCGCAGGGCGAGCAGGATCACCGCGGCGGTGATCAGGGTGGCGCCGATGTGCCCGCCGAGGAACACGGCGGCGGCGCGCAGGCCGCCGAAGCGGCGCTCGGTCCAGGCGAGGCAGCAGCAGACGCCGAGGCCCAGGGTGATCAGGGTGCTGCCGAAGCCGGTGGAGAGGATCTCGGTGAGGGTGCCGTCGAAGAGCAGCGCGCTGCCGAGCAGGGCGCTGACCGGGTGGTCGTGCAGGTTGTCGAGGTTGGTGCTGATGTGGTCGCGCAGCGCGTCCGCGCGGTCCGCGGCGAGCAGGTTCTCGACCCAGACGTGCCCGAGCAGGAGCAGGACGACGTAGCCGAAGGTCAGCGGCGAGCGGCGCGGGTACGTCCGGGCGGCGCGCAGCAGCCCGGTCAGGAGCCCCGAGGGGGTTCGAGCGTTCATGGTCTGGTGGCGTCCCGGTCGAGCGGCGTGGTTCCGGCCGGCGCCCGTGCGGCCGGCCACGCCGGGACAGTACCGAAGCCGGGTCGGGATCCGGTCGGCGGACCCGGCGCGGACGGCGTCGGAGCCCGGTCGCCGTCCGGTCAGCGGACCCGGCGGGTGAGTGTCGCGGTGAAGGGCCGGGGCGTGAGGGAGGAGCCGCGGGTGGGGCGGACGGGCCGGCCGGGGGTGGGGGCGATGGTCCAGCGGGCGGCGATGGTGGCGATGGCGAGGACGGCCTCGGTGGTGCCGAAGACGTCGCCGATGCAGCGGCGGGCGCCGAGGCCGAAGGGCGCGTAGGTGCCGGGTGCGGGGCGGGCGGTGGTGAGCCAGCGGTCGGGGTCGAAGCGGTCGGGGCGGGGGAAGAGGTCGGCCCGGCGGTGCAGCAGGTAGGGGCTGTAGAGCAGGGTGGCGCCGGCCGGGATGCGGTGGCCGCCGAGTTCGGTGTCGGCGGTGGCGGTGCGGCTGAGGATCCAGGGCGGCGGGTAGAGCCGCAGGGTCTCGCTGACGATCCGGGCGGTGAGCGGCAGGGCGGGCAGGTCCTCGTGGCGGGCGGGCCGGCCGTCCAGGACGGTGTCGAGTTCGGCGTGCAGCCGCATCCGGACGGCCGGGTTGGCGGCGAGCAGCGTCCAGGCCCAGGAGAGGGTGGCGGCGGTGGTCTCCGTGCCGGCCAGCAGGAAGGTGACCACCTGCTCGTGGACCTCGGCGTCGGTCAGGCCCCGGCCGTCCTCGTCCGTGGCGTCGAGCAGCGTGGAGAGCAGGTCGTGCCGGTCGGTGCCGGCGGTGCGGTGGTCGGCGATCAGCCGCCGGGTGATCTCCCGCAGGTCCTGCCGGGCGCGGCGGAAGCGGTGGTTGCCGGGGGTGGGGAGGCGGTCGGCACCGGGCAGCGGCAGCATCACCCGACGGCCGACGCCGCGGGTGACGGCGTCGATGGAGCGGCGCACCGGCAGCGTGCCGGCCCGTTCGTGCGCGGCGAACAGGCAGCGGGCGGTGACGGCGGTGGAGAGGCGGTGCATCGCGGTGGGGACGTCGATCACGTCGCCGTCGCGCCAGCGGGCGGTGGCGCCGTCGATCTCCTCGGCCATCAGCGCGGCGTAGCCGGGCAGTCGGTCGCGGTGGAACGCGGGCTGCAGCATGCGGCGCTGGCGCCGGTGGGCGGCGGCGGGGCAGGTGGCGAGGCCGTTGCCGAGGACCTCCCGGGCCTTGTCGAGGAGGGGCCCGCCCTTGTCGAAGGTGCGGTCGTCGGCGAGCAGCCGGCGGACCAGCTCGGGGTGGCAGACCACGTACGCGTGGAGCGGGCCGAGCCGCAGCCGGACGAGGTCGCCGTGGGCGGGCAGGCCGGCGACGAACTCGTGCGGGTGGTGGAGGAGGGCGGGGGCGTGGCCGAGCAGCGGGAGGCCGCCGGGGGCGGTGGCCGCGGTGAACCGGGTGGTCGGGAAGAAGGGGGTCGGCACGGGCGTCACCTTGGTTGGGGCGGGAGGACCGGGACGAATCGCGAACGTGATCTTTCCCGGCGGCGTGCGGCGAAACGATCGTGGACGGGCGGACGGGGTGAACGCGGGGGCGCGGGCCGAACGGTCGTGCGCCCTCGAAGATTTGATGGAGCGTTTACCCGTCGGGGTCGACCCCGGTCGGGCGCCGGCCGCCGGCCGTGCCTACACTCGAAGCCCTGCGAGATTACCGGTCAGTAGAACCGGGCAGGTACGACCAACCGGTGCGATCGTCGGACGGTGGAACGTCCGGCAGGGAGTGGGGAGTTCGGATGACCGACGAGCGGGTCCACGCGTTCGCCGACGACGCCCTGGGCGCCCACGACGCGGTGGCGCTCGCCGCGCTGGTCCGGGCCGGCGCGGTCAACCCGAGGGAACTGGTCGGCGCGGCCGCCGACCGGGCCGCGCGGGTGGACGGCGCGCTGCTGCCCGTCGCCCATGCTTCGTACGACAAACCGCGGATCAGCCGGGAGGGGATCGGCGGTCCGCTCTGGGGCGTACCGACCTACCTCAAGGACAACGTGGACCTGCGCGGCCTGCCGACCGCGATGGGCAGCGAGGCCTACCGCGCCCGCCCGGCCCGCCGCAACGCGCGCTTCACCGACCAGTTCCTCTCCACCGGCCTGGCCGTCCTCGGCAAGACCAGACTGCCCGAGTTCGGCCTCAACGCCTCCACCGAGTTCGCCACCGCCCAGCCGGTGCGCAACCCCTGGAAGCCCTCGCACTCGCCCGGCGCCTCCTCGGGCGGCGCGGCGGCCCTGGTGGCCGCCGGCGTGGTGCCGATCGCGCACGCCAACGACGGCGGCGGCTCGATCCGCATCCCGGCGGCCTGCTGCGGGCTGGTCGGGCTCAAGCCCACCCGGGGCCGGCTGGTCACCAACGCCCAGAGCGGCAAACTGCCGATCGACCTGGTCACCGACGGCGTGCTGACCCGCTCGGTGCGCGACACCGCCGCCTTCTTCGCCGCCGCCGAGCGGCACCGCGGCAACCCCGGGCTGCCCCCGCTCGGCCTGGTCGAGGGGCCGGGCGACCGGCGGCTGCGGATCGGCCTGGTGGTGGACTCGCCGATCGCCAAGACCGACGGGCCGACCCGGCAGGTGGTCGAGGAGACCGCCGCCCGGCTGGAGGCGATGGGCCACCTGGTCGAGCCGACCGCACTGCCCTTCGGCGAGGAGTTCTCCCGCGACTTCGTCAGCTACTGGGGCTACATCGCCTGGGCCATCGCCGCCACCGGCCGGCTGCTGATCGACCCGAGCTTCCGGGCCGGGAAGCTGGACGGCCTGACCACCGGACTGCGCCGCCGGTTCCGGGCGGAGTTCCCGCAGACCCCCGGCGTGCTGCGGCGGCTGCGCCGGGCCGAGGGCGTGTACGCGCGGATCTTCCGCGACCACGACGTGATCCTCTCCCCGGTGCTCGCCCACACCGCCCCGCCGATCGGGTACCTGAGCCCGAACGTGGACTTCGACGAGCTGATGGACCGGCTGATGCGCTACGTCGCCTTCACCCCGGTCAACAACGTGACCGGCGGCCCGGGCATCGCGCTGCCGGCGGGCTCCGAGCCCGGCGGGCTCCCGGTCGGGGTGCACCTGTCGGCGGCGCACGGGCAGGAGCGGCTGCTGCTGGAGCTGGCCTTCGCGCTGGAGGCGGACCGGCCCTGGCGGCGGATCCAGGACTGAACCCGGCGGGGCGCACCCGGCGGACCCGGGACCGAACCCGCGGGTCGGGGATCGAACGCCGAGGGTCCGGGACCGGATGCTGCGGCTCCGGGACCGGACGCTGCGGCTCCGGGACCGGCCGCGCTCAGGGCGCCGGCGCGGGGGTTCGGGGCATCGGCGCCACCACCGACCGGGCGGCGCGCACCTCGTGGTGGAGCCGGGCCAGCGCGCAGTCCGGCGCCAGCGCGTCCGGCTCCGCCGCCGGCGGCGGCCCACCGGTGCGCAGCGCCTCGGCCAGGCCGGTCAGCTCCCGGGTGACGGTGGCGACCTCGGCGGCGGTCGGCACCGGAGCGCCGTGCTCGATCCGCACCCGGGTGGCGGTGGTGGTGTCCACGATCCGCTCGACCGCGATCACCACCGGCCAGCAGGCCTCCGCCCGGGTGCCGACCGGCGGCGGCTCGGTGAGCGCCCGCTGGAACTCGCTGCGCACGGTGGACAGGTCCCGGTAGAGGCGGCGCCGGTAGCGGGCGCGGGCCGGTTCGTCCCGTCCGGGCGCGGTGGCGAGGGCCAGCGACACGTACGAGGCGGTGTCCTGGACGGCGTCGGCGAGCCGGTCGCCGATCCGGGTGTGCCAGGAGTCCGGCCACAGCAGGTAGCCGACCAGCAGCGCGATGCCGCAGCCGATCAGCGAGTCGTAGAGCCGGGGCGGCACCAGGTGGAAGCCCTGGTGGTTGAGCAGGTCGGAGAGCAGCAGGATCACCGGGGTGATGGCCGCGGTCTGGAAGGCGTACCCCTTGGCGGACAGGGCCGGGATCAGGGCCGCCAGTGCCGCCATCACCGGGACGTCCCACCAGCCGTGCGGCACCTCGGCCAGGACCGGGACGGCGATCAGCAGCCCGGCGGCGGTGCCGAGCGCGCGCAGCACCGCGCGGGAGAACACCGAGCCGAAGTCGGGCTTCATCACGAAGGTCACGGTCAGCGTCACCCAGTACGAGCGGGGCACCTCGATCACCGAGACCAGCACCTGTGCCAGCCCGATGCACAGTGCCAGCCGCAGCCCGTACCGCCAGGAGGCGCCGGACAGCAGCAGTGCCCTGGTCGCCCGCCGGGCCCGGACCTCGATCCCGGCGGGGCGGCCCAGCCGGTCGCCGGTGGCGTACGGGTCGGGTGCGGCCTCGTGCACGACCACGGCGGCGTGCCCGATCGCCTGGACCAGCGCGCGGGTGGACGGGCCGGCCGGGACCGGCAGGCCGAGCGGCGGGGGCGGGCCGGTGCGGTTCTGCTCGACGGCGTCGGCCAGTGCGCGCACGGCGGCCGGGTAGCCGGCGGCCAGCGGGCCGAACTCGGGCGGGCGCAGGTGGGCCGCCGAGGCCGCCTCGACCACCGGGATCACCGCGTTGAGCTGGGCGAGCAGCCGTACCAGGGTGGGTGAGCGGCCGTGCCGGCGGGCCCGGCGGGCGAGCAGCAGGTCGTAGGACTGGTTGAGCGACCGGGTGAGTTCGCGGCGGCGTCCGTCGTACTCCGGTGTGCCGGCCGCCTCCAACAGGTCGGCGACCGCCCGGTAGGTGCCGGCCACCACCGCCCGCTCGGGGACGCCCACGCGCAGCGGCCAGGCGAGCAGGGTCAGGGCGAGCACCACCAGGCCGCCGAGCAGCAGCAGGGCGGGCGGCAGCCACCAGGGGGAGGGCAGTGGCAGCCCGGCCCCGACGACCGCGTTGAGCAGCAGGAGCAGTCCGGAGACGGAGGCGACGGCGCCGATCGAGGAGATCATGCCGGAAACCAGCGCGACGACGGTCACCGTCGCGACGGCCGTCCAGCCGGCGCCGAACACCAGGGTGCCGAGCAGCATCCCCAGGGCGCCGAACAGCTGGGGCACGGCGATGTTGTAGACCCGCATCCGGTACGCGTCGGCGGTGTCCCCGATGACTCCGGACAGCGCGCCCATCGACACCAGTGCGCCGTAGGCGGGCCGCCCGGTGGCGGTGCCCACCGCGAGCGGGGCGGCGAGGGCGACGGACGCGCGGGCGACCGCGGCCCAGGGGACGGGCGCGGCCCGGGGCCGCAGACCCTCGGTCAGCCACGGGGGAGCCGTCAGCGCGGGTGCCATGAGCCCAACGTACGGCCGGCCCGACCGGTTCACCGTGCGCGCGAATATGTCAATTCCAGAAACATACCCGCTCTTATGTCAGTCTCCGAAACATAAAGCGAACCCCGAGAGGCGTCGTGAGCTGCGTTGATTTCCCAATCGGTAACCCGCAGGAAAGGGTTGACACCATTAGTTGGTCTAGTCCAACGTATGGGGAGCGCGGTTCGGCAAAGGCTGATGCTGGGTGAGGTGCCTTGCCGGACGGGAGAGTTGGCCCCCTGACGTGGCGCTGTTCCGCGCCCGCGGGCCGTGGCGAGAAGGACCGTATGCGGACGGCCCTCCGGGCCGCACTCGAATTCCTGTTGCGGCCGGTGGCCGGCCGTCGACTCGCCGCGCCCGCATCGAGCCCGCGAGGAAGCGCTGCGTCGACTACGAACCATGGAGTGACTGCCCATGCCGAGCCCTGCCGAACACCCCGACGGACCCGACGGGGAATACCTGTACCGGGCCGCGTCGCAGCGCCCCTACTTCAGTGCCGACACCGAGAGCTACCTCGCCCCGACCGCGCTGCGCGAGGTCCGCAAGAAGCACCCGCTGCGGGTGCTCTCGGAGGAGGACCACGCGTTCTGGCGGACCTACGGCTACGTGGTGGTGAAGCAGGCGATCCCGGCCGGGGCCGCGCGCCGACTGCTCGACTTCGCCTGGGAGTTCCAGGGCCTGTCGCCGGACCGCCCCGAGGACTGGTACCGCGAGCGCGAGTACCGCGACGAACTCGACCGGCACCTGCACGTCTACGGCTTCGTCGAGGCCTACCACCACCAGCTCATCTGGGACAGCCGCCAGTCGCAGCGCGTCTACGACGCCTTCGTGGACGTGTGGGACTGCGAGGAGCTCTGGGTCACCCTCGACCGGCTCAACCTCAACCCGCCGAACGTCCGCAACCGCGACCGCGCGCTGATCGAGCCCACCGACCGCGGCTTCGACATCGAGCTGCACTGGGACGTCGACACCACCCGGGACATGCTGCCGCAGCGCGTCCAGGGCATCATCGCGCTCAACGACACCGCCCCCGACCACGGCGGCTTCCAGTGCGACCCGGAGCTGTTCCGCCGCTTCGACGAGTGGCGGGCCGCCCAGCCGGCCGACCGCGACCCGATCCGCCCGGACGTCGACCGCGCCGAGTTCCCGGTCGTACGGCCCGAGTTGGAGGCCGGTGACCTGCTGATCTGGAACGGCCTGCTCGCCCACGGCGTGGCGCCCAACACCTCCGCGGGCGGTGTGCGCGCGGTGCAGTACCTGTCGATGATGCCCGCGCTGGAGGAGTCCGAGAAGCTGCGCCGCTCCCGGGTGGAGTCCTGGCGCACGCTCGGCACGCCGGACTGGAACCGCACGCTGGTCGGCGACGCCGACCGGCCCGAGGCGAAGCGCTACGGAACCGCCGAACTCACCGAACTGGGGGAGAAGTTGCTCGGCCTGCGGTCCTGGAGCGGCAAGCCGTTCGACGAATGCGGGGACACGGGGGAGCGGGAATGCGCGACGTCTGCCTGACCCTGCCCACCAACCGCGCCTGCGCGGACACCATCACCGCGATCGGCGCCGAAGCCGCCCACGCCGTACGGCGGTTCGGCGTCCGGGTGCACCTGCTGGTGCTGGACTCCGCCGAGCCCGCGGACCGTGCCCGGCACGCCGGGGCCCTCGCCGGCCTGCCGGCCGTCGACGGCGTGGTCGTCCACCACCTGGACGAGGACGCCCAGCGCGCCTTCCTGCGCGAGGTGATCGACGCATCCGGCGCGGCCGACCCGGACCGGCTGCTGCGCCTGATGCTGCCCGACGCCGTCTCCTACGGCGCCTGCACCAACCGGGCGTTCCTGCTGGCCGCGGCGCTCGGCTGCGAGTCGGTGCACCGCCGGGACTCCGACAGCCGCTACCAACTGCTCGACGGCGAAGCGGTGTTCCCGATCGAGCACGAGCTGGCCACGCTCGGGCTGAAGGCCGCCGACGCGGCCGCCGCCGTCACCGAGGACACCCTCGACGCGGCGCACGCGGACAAGCCGGTCGCACTGGTCGGCGCCTCCTTCGTAGGTGAACTCTCCGTCGACGTCGGCGAGATCCGTGAACTCGACCCCGAGGTCCACCACGACGTGGTCGCGCTCTGGGCGCCCACCGGCGCGAGCGAGGAGGAGAAGCGCGAACTCGTCGCCGAGTCCTTCACCGGAGGCGGCACCGAGCCCTTCACCGCCGACCGCGCGGTGCTCGACCTGCCCGACATCTGGCACATCGACATGTGCAACATCGGCCTCCACCACGAGGTCTACGAACGGGTGCCGCTGCCGCCCGCCACCGACACCATCGGCAGCGACTACTTCCTGCACCACCTGGTGCGCGACGCGACCCTGCCGGGCGTCACCCACAACCGCCACATCGTCAACTACCACACCCCGGAACGGCGCACCGGCCCCGGCTTCACCGCCTACCAGCTGCGCTACGCCAAGTTCCTGCTCTCCATGCTCTACCTCTACCCGGTCTACTCCGAGATGGAGGCGGCCGGCGGCGCCCTGCTGGACGAACAGCACCGCGTCCGCCCCGAACCGATCGCCGAATCCGCCCGTCGCAGCGCCGCGACGGACCGCGCGGAGAACCACCGCAGGCTCGCCGAACTCGACCGCTGCTACCGACGCCTCGGCGGAAAGTACGCCGAGTTCGCGGACCACCTGGCGCCCCTGCGGGCACGCCTGCTCGACGAGGCGCAGACGGACATCGAGGACTTCGCAGCGCTGATCGACGCGTGGGGCCCGCTGGTGCGGGCGAGCAGGGCCACCCCCGTCGACCGGCGGCCACGCTAGCCGGACGGGGAACGCCACGTGATACGCCAGACCACCAGCCATGCCACCGGCCACACCACCGGCCATGCCACCAGCCATGCGGCCGGCCACCCCGGCGGCCGCGCCGGCGGCCACAGCGCCGCCCACCCGCCCGCCCACCGTGCCCCGGCCGTCTCCGCGGTGCACACCGAGACGCGCCGCGCCGACGAGCACGACCGCACCGCGCTGCGCGCCGCACTCGCCGCCGCCACCGACGACCGGATCATCTACGACCTCGACGGCATCGGCCGCCAGTACGCCGCGCTCCGCGCCGAACTGCCCGGCGTGGCCGTCCGCTTCGCGATGAAGGCCTGCCCGGTGGACGAGGTGCTGGACCACCTCGCCGCCCTCGGCTCGGGCTTCGACGCGGCGAGCCCGCAGGAGATCGCCCAGGCGCTGCGCACCGGCGTGCCGCCCGAACTGATCCACTACGGCAACACCGTCAAGTCCGACCGCAACATCGCCGGGGCCCACCGGCTGGGCGTGCGGGACTTCGCCACCGACAGCCTGGAGGACGTCGCGGCGATCGCCGAACACGCCCCCGGCGCACGGGTGTTCTGCCGCATCGCGACCACCGGCGAGGGCGCGCTGTGGGGCCTGAGCCACAAGTTCGGCTGCTCGCCCGAGGACGCCGTGCGGGTGCTCGACGCCGCCCGCACCGCCGGGCTCGTGCCGTCCGGACTGTCGGTGCACGTCGGCTCCCAGCAGATGACCGCCGAGGCCTGGAGCGCCGCCGTCGAGTCGCTGGCCGCCGTACTGGAGGCGCTCAACTGGCGCGGCATCACCCCGACCCGGATCAACCTCGGCGGCGGCCTGCCCGCCCTCGGCGTCCTCGACCGCGGCGGACGCCCGCTCGACCCGCCGCTGGACAAGATGTTCGCGGTGATCCGCGAGGGCATGGAGCGGCTGAGCGCCGTCAATGCCGGGCCGCTGGAGTTCCTGCTGGAGCCCGGGCGGCACCTGGTCGCCGACCACGGCGCGATCCGCGCGCACGTCTCCCGGCTCACCTCCCGCCACCGCCCCGACGGCACCCGGGAGGACTGGCTCTACCTCAGCTGCGGCAAGTTCAACGGCCTGTACGAGATGGACCAGCTCCAGTACCGGCTGGAGTTCCCCACCCACCCCGGCGGTCAGTTCGTCAACGCCGTGGTGGCCGGCCCGACCTGCGACAGCGACGACGCGTACGCCCAGGAGGGCGGCCTGGTGCGCGTCCCGCGCGCGATCGGCTCCGGCGAACCGGTCTGGATCCACTCCTGCGGCGCGTACGCCACCGCCTACGCCACCCAGGGGTTCAACGGCTTCGCGCCGCTGCCGTACAACTGCATCGGCGGGCGCCGCGAGGGAGGAGAGAGATGAGCGAGTACCGCATCCGGCTGCTCCGGGAGGAGGACTGGGACGCCGTGGTCGCGCTGGAGGAGCGCGCCTACGCCGCCAGCGGCCTGTCCGAGGGCCGCGAGGCGCTGCGCTCCCGGCACCGGGCCTCGCCGGACACCTGCTTCGTGCTGGAGCACCCGGGCGGCCTCGGCGGCTACCTGCTCGCCCTGCCGTACCCGCTGTTCCGCTGCCCTGACCTCGGCCGCGGCGAGGACGGGGCCGACGCGGGCGAGCGGCCGACCAACATGCACGCCCACGACCTGGTGATCTCCGAGGACCTGCGCGGCCGGGGCCTGTCCCTGCGGCTGCTGCGGCACCTGGAGCACACCGCCCGGACGGCCGGCTACCGGAGCGCCTCGCTGGTCGCCGTCCGCGGTTCGCACGTGCTGTGGACCCCGCTGGGCTACCGCGCCCGGCCCGAGATCGACCTGCCCGAGAGCTACGGCACCCGGGCGGTCTACATGGCGATGCCGCTGGACGCCGTCCCGGTCCGGCCGCTGCCGCACTCCACCGCGATCCGCGGGCCGTACCCCAGAGCCGAAGTGGGCTGATACCGATGTCCCCCGTTCGCGACGACTTCCGCCGGTCCCAAGTGGCCATCGGCGCCCTGTTCTTCGTCCTCGGATTCCAGTACGCGACCTGGGTCTCCCGGGTACCCGCGCTCAAGGCCCGGCTCGACCTGGGCGAGGCCCAGATCGGCCTGCTGCTGATGACCTGCGGAATCGGCGCGGCGGTGTCCTTCCCCCTGGTCGCGGTGCTGACCCGGCGGCTCGGCTCCCGCCTGCTCTCGGTGCTGTCCGCGCTCGCCCTCGGCGTGATCCTGCTCGCCCTGTCGGTGGTGCCGAACTACCCCGTGATGCTGCTGGTGCTGTTCCTCGACGGCGTCGCGGTCGGCTGCCTGAACGTCGCGATGAACGCCCAGGGCGCCGCGCTGGAGGCCCGCTTCGAGCGGGCCACGATGTCCCGGCTGCACGCCACCTTCAGCGCCGGTTCGCTGCTCGCCGCCCTGCTGGCCTCGGGCGTCACCTCCGTCACCGGCACCCTGGCGGTGCACTTCGGGGTGGCCGCCGCGCTGCTCGCGGTGCTGGTCGTGGCGGCCCGGCCGGGGCTGCTGGCGGACCGGCCGGCCGAATCCGCCGAACCGGAGGAGAGGAAGCGGCGCCGCGGCTTCGTGCTGCCGACCGTCGCGACCCTCTGGATGGGCCTGGCGATGGTGTTCGGCACCGTCACCGAGGGCGCCATGAACGACTGGTCGGCGCTCTACCTCAAGGACTACGTGCACGCCGGCGCCGGGCTCGCCCCGATGGGCATCGCGGTGGTCTCGGTGATGATGGTCTGCGCCCGGATCTTCGCGGACGGCTGGCGCACCCGCTTCGGCGACGGCCGGATCGTGCGCACCGGCAGCCTGCTGGCCGGCCTCGGACTCGCCCTGGCCCTGGCGGTCGGCGGCGTGGTCCCGACCCTGCTCGGCTTCGCCTGCGTCGGCCTCGGAGTGGCCGCGGTGACCCCGTGCGTCTACGTCGCCGCCGCCCGGCAGGGCGCCGACGCCCTCTCGCTGGTCGCCGCCATGGGCACCACCGGCCTGCTGGCCGGCCCCGCCGTGATCGGTTTCATCGCCGGCGCCACCAGCCTGCTCTGGGGCATGGCCGCCGTCGCCGCCTCGGCGGCCGTCGTCTCCCTCTGCGCCACCCGGATCCGCTGGCCCGGCCAGGACACCTCCGCCGCCCCCGCCGATCCGCTGCTCGCCGCCGACCCGAGCTGACCCCTCCCGCGGGACGCCCGGACGCCAACCCCTGACGCCCGCGTCAGGGGCAAGCCGACCGGGGGCGACGGTGTCTGACGGGGCGTGGGGGAAGCGGGTCTTCTAGAGTCACGGGTGGTACGGCCGTGCGACTGTCGTGCGTCCGTACGACCGTGAGCCGCACCGAGAGGAACGAGCAGCATGACCGACCAGGCCCCCGAGCCCTTCGAGCCCGTCGACGAGGACTGGCAGACCGCGCTGGCGATCGTCGCCCACCCCGACGACATGGAGTACGGCGGGGCCGCGGCCGTCGCCCGCTGGACCTCGCAGGGCAAGAAGGTCGTCTATGCGATGGTCACCAGCGGCGAGGCGGGCATCGACTCGCTGGACCCGGCCGAGTGCGGCCCGCTGCGCGAGGCCGAGCAGATCGCCTCGGCGCGCGTGGTCGGCGTCGACACCGTCGAATTCCTCGGACACCCGGACGGGGTCGTGGAGTACGGGCTGCCGCTGCGCCGGGACATCGCCCGGGTGGTGCGCAGGCACCGGCCGGACATCGTGATCACCAGCAACTTCCGGGACACCTACGGCGGGCAGTTCCTCAACCAGGCCGACCACATCGCGGTCGGCCGGGCCACCCTGGACGGGGTCCGGGACGCCGGGAACCGCTGGGTGTTCCGCGAGCTGCTGGCCGAGGGCCACGAGCCGTGGAACGGCGTGCGGCAGATCTGGGCGGTGGCCTCGCCGGACGCCGGGCACGCGGTGGACACCACCGCGCACTTCGACCGGGGCGTCGCCTCGCTGGAGGAGCACAAGGCGTACCTGGCCGGGCTGGGCGGGGCGATGGCGGAGCCGCGGGAGTTCCTGGAGGGCTTCGGCCGGGGCGCGGGCAGCCGGCTGGGGACGCGCTTCGCGGTGCCGTTCGAGGTGTTCCCGCTGCGCTGACCCGCGGCTACTCGGGCCCGGTGCCGGTGCCTGCGCCCGTGCGGCGCCGGCGCCGGTGGCGCAGCACCTGCCGCAGCAGGACGGCCGCGACCAGCACGCCCAGCCCGACCGCGAACCAGACCTGGTAGCGCAGCGCCGTGCGGTACACCGCGCCGATGTTGGCCCCGGCGAGGTAGCCGAAGGTGCCCCAGACCGCCGTCCACAGCACCGCGCCCAGCAGGTTGAACGGCAGGAACCGGCGCCAGGGCATCTCCGTGGTCCCGGCGATGATCCCGTTGTACTGGCGCAGCCCGTCCACGAAGCGGGCGACCGTGACCACCTTGCCGCCGTGCCGGGCGAAGAAGTCCTCGGCGCGGTCCATCCGGGCCGGGGTGAGCAGCACGTAGCGGCCCCAGCGGTGGACGAAGGCGCGGCCGCCGGTGCGGCCGATCAGGTAGCCGAGGCTGTTGCCGAGCGCGGCGGCGCCGGTCGCGACCAGCAGGACGGCGGCGAAGTCGAGGTGCCCGGCGCCGGCGTACACCGAGGCCAGCACCAGCACGGTCTGCCCGGGCACCGGGATGCCGCAGTTGTCGAGCAGCACGAGCAGCGCCACCGCGAGGTACCCGTAGTGGTCCAGCAGTGGCGCGAGCCCGGCGAGTGCCCCGGGCAGCGGGGTCGTGGGAGCGGACACCGCTCCTCACCACCTCGCGCGGGGCGGGGTGACGGGGGTGTCGGTCAGAGGTTCGCCTCGCGACGCTCGATGTTGCAGTCGGGGCCCGGGTAGATCAGACCCTCGTGGCCGTCCTCGAACCGGACCATGTACGGCGGCTGTCCGTCGGTGCCGCGCACCTCGACGATCTCGCCCTTCTGGTCCACCATGCCCACCGACCTGCTGTGGATGTGGAGCTGGTCACCTACCGCTGCCTGCATGGTCTGCTCCCTCGGGTCGTGTGCCCGGCCGCCTCCACGGCCGTTCCCGCTATCCACTGTGCTGCGGGTGCGGCGGGCGCGCAACGCCTCGGGCGGACGGGGCGCGCGAGGGGCGCGGTGCCCTGCCTCAGCGGGCGGAGGACTGTTGCGCGAGGTAGCCGCGGACCAACCGCTTGCACTCGGCGATCAGCGCCGGATCGCCGTCGGGCGCCTCCCGGAAGGCCAGCTTGAGCACCGCGTCGGCGGCTTCCAGGGCCACCCGCAGGGCCAGCGTGGTGGCCGACGGGTCGCCCGCCCGGAACAGTTCGCCGCCGAGCGCCTGGAGCCGCAGCGCCACGGCGGTGTTGTTGTCCACGCCCGCGTCCAGCAGGTGCAGGTCGTCCTGGACGCCGGTGGGGACGGCCGGGCCCGCCAGGCCGAAGTCCAGCTGGCCGAAGCCCGGCACCGCGCGCTTCATCGCCACGAACTCCTCCACCGCCAGGTCGGTGAAGAGGGCGGGGCCGACCGGCGCGGCGGCGGCCAGCCGGGCGTCCAGGCGCTGGAGGTAGTGGTCGAGGTTGCGGGTGGCGAGCGCGGCCAGCAGGTCCTCCTTGCCGGCGAAGAACTGGTAGAGGGTGCCGATCGGCACCTGGGCGCGCTGGGCGACTTCCTTGGTGGTGAGCGCGGTCGCCCCGACCTCGTCCAGCAGCCCGGCGCAGGCGTCCAGGATGCGGCCGTACCGCTCCAGGCTGCGCTGCTGGACCGGGCGGCGCCTGACCGGTCCGGGGGCGGGGTGACTCCTGTCGCTCATGACCTCACTGTGCCGCATCCGCCGTGACGGCGGCGAATCACCGGGGCGCGAACGGCCCGGAGTTCCCCGTGGGACGGGAGCCGACTGGTGGCCGGAGCTGAACGGCACGGTGGCGGGAAGGTGTCCACGAGCTGGTATAGGCCTTGTCGTGGACGCGATGACAGGTTCATACTCCTGGGGCGGACTACTTTGCGTGATCAACGCATGCCTCTTCGTGGTGATCGCGATTCAGCTGTGGCGGCCGAGACGCCCGTGACGGACGCACCGCCGCCACCCGAGGTCTGGACGACACCGTGTGCCTCCACTTCCCGCGCCACGTCCTGTGGCGTCACGACCCTGTGTGTGCCCGCCCGACGGAAGGAGGGGATCGGTTCGGTGACGCCGCACTCCGGAGGGCGTGAGGCCCTCGACACCGCGCACCGCCGCCAGTTCCTGGAGTCCGGGTACCTGGTCCTGCCCGGCCTGCTGCCGGAAGCGCTGCGCGAACGGCTCGCCCCCGAGGTCGACCGGTGGGTGGACGAGGGCCTGCGGGCCCGGTCGATCGCCGCGTGCGCCGACCCCTTACGCCACGGACCGCCCCCGCTGCTGGAACTGGAACTGCCCGCCCACGGCGAACTCCTCACCCACCCACCGCTGCTGCGCACCCTGACCCGCCTGCTCGGGCCGGACTTCGTCTTCCACCACCTGCACAGCGACCGCCAGGACCCGGGGATCCCGGGCAAGGCCTGGCACCACGACTGCGAGCCCAACGACCGCTCCGACCCGTCGCTGCTGATGGTCCACGCGCTGCACTACCTCGGCGGACTGGACGAGCGGGTCGGCAGCCTGGCCGTGCTGCCCGGCTCGCACCTGCGCACCGTCGGCAAGTCCGCCTTCGCCCACCACGGCACCGCGGAACTGCCCGGCGAGGTGGTCCTCGACCGGCTGCCGCCCGGCTCGACGGTGCTGCTCAACTCGGCGCTGTTCCACACCCGCAGACCGGCGCCCGAAGGACCGGGCCACCCCCGGTACTTCGTCGACGCCTCCTACTGCCAGGTGGGGGCGCGCTGGCGTCCGGTGAAGCCCTATTGGCGACAGATGCTCGCCCGGGCCCGCGAACTGGACCTGGCCGACGGCCAGTGGCCCGAGCTGTTCGCCGAGCGGCACTTCACCGAGTACACCGCCGGCGAACACGCCCGCACCGAGTACACCGGAACCGTCTGAGGAGCACTGCCGTGGAGATCGTCACCGCCGTCGCCTTCCCCGAGGTCCACGACGCCTACCTGCGGGACCACCCGGTGGAGCGGGCCCACGAGGCGAACAGCAACATGTACGGCGAGGAGAACCTCGAACGTGCCGACCGCATCCCCGGCGGCTGGTGGCGGATCCGGCTCTCCCGGGCGGACGTCCTGGGCGTCGTGCTGCCCTGGCACCTCAGCGAGGGCGGGGAGCTCGAAACGGTGCCGCGCTCCGGGCTGACGGTGGCCGAGGCGGCCGAGCGGGTCCGCGCCGGCGGAGCCGCCTGGGCCGTCGCCAACCCGGTCTGCGCGGCCAAGCTGCGGCTGCTGCGGTGGGCACCGTTCACGCCCGTCTTCCTCAGCACCGCGCCGGTCGACCACTCCGACTACGGGGACCTCGCGGTCCGGTCCGGGCTGATCCACCTCGACGGCCTGCACCGCATGCTGGCTTGGGAATTGGCCGGACGGCTGCCCGAGCGGGCGCTGCTCGACGGGTACCTGGTGGGCGACCCGGCGGTGGTCGCCGGGCCGGCCCGGGCGGGCCGGACGGGGGGCGAGTCGGCGTGACCCCCGCGACGCAGCACCTCCGCTCCGCGTCCCGCGGCCACGCGGCCGACCCCGTCCGCGGCGCCCGCTCGCTGCCCGAACTGCTCGCGCACCTCGCCCGGGCCCACCCCGACCGGCCCGCCCTGGGCGACGGGGTCCGCAGCTTCGACTACCGCACGGTCGACGCCGCGGCCGGCCGGATCGCCGCAAGGCTGGCCGCCGCCGGCACCGGCCGGGGCGACCGGGTCGCCCTGGTCGGGCCCCGGGACGCCCGGATGCTGGTGCTGCTGTACGGGGTGCTGCGCTCGGGCGCGGCGGCCGTGCTGGCCGATCCGGACTGGTCGGCGGCCGACCTGGCCCGGCGGCTGGCGTCCGTGCGGGTGGCCCGGGTGCTGGCCACCGAGGGCGGGCTCGGCGGGGAGGTGGTGGACGTCGGGGCCGGACGGACGCCGGGCGTCGAGGACGCGGAGGCGCCGAGCACCGAGGGCGCCGAGGCGCCGGGCACCGGGACCGGGCAGGCGCCGGGCACCGGCGTCGGGGTCGCACCGGCCGTCGAGGCGCTGCCGGGGCCGCGGTCGGCGACCGTCGAGGTACGGGGCGAGGACCTCGCCTACCTCTCCTTCACCTCCGGGTCGAGCGGCGAGCCCAAGGCGGTGGCCGTCACCCACGCCAACGCCGTGCACTACGCCCGGGCGCTGGCCGGGCGGCTCGGCCTCACCGAGGCCGACGCCCCGTGCGCCGCGCACGTCACCACCCTGGCCGCCGACCTCGGCCACACCGCCTGGCTGCTCGCCCTGGCCACCGGCGGCTCGGTGCACCTCGTGCCGGACCGCGAGGTGCGCGACCCGGAGGCCTTCTGGGCCTCGCTGCGGCGGGCCCGGGTGGACGTGCTGAAGACCACCCCCTCGCACCTGACCGCCCTGCTGGAGGGCCGTCCGGCCGACTCCCCGCCGCTGCACACCGTGCTGCTCGGCGGCGAGCCGCTGCCCCGTCCGCTGGCCGCCGCCCTGCTCGACCGTGGCACCACCGCGCGGCTGGCCAACCACTACGGCCCGACCGAGACCACCGTCGGCGCCACCTGCCTGCTCGTCACCTCCGCCGGCCAACTGCCCGCCGAGGAGCCGACCGTGCCGATCGGCACCGGGATCGGCGAGGTGCTGCTGACCGTGGTGGACGGCGCCGGCCGGGCGGTACCGGACGGCACGGTCGGCGAACTGCTCATCGGGGGCCGGGGCGTGACCGCCGGCTACTACGGCCGGCCGGCCGAGACCGCACGCGGCTTCGTCCGGCACGACGGCCGACTCGTCTACCGCACCGGGGACCTGTGCCGCCGGCGGGCGGACGGCGACCTGGTCTTCCTGGGCCGGGTGGACCGCCAGGTGAAGGTCCGCGGCTACCGGGTGGACCTCGCCGAGGTCGAGCGGGCGATGGACGGCCACCCCGGCGTCGCCCGCTCGGCGGCGCTGCTGCGGGAGACCGCACTCGGCAACCAACTGATCGGCGTGGTAAGGCTGTTGGGAGGCGCCGACGGCTCGGAGGGGCCGAAGGGGGCAGCAGGGCCGACGGGGGCGGCAGGGCCGACGGGGGCGGCAGGGCCGACGGGGTCGGCGGATTCGGCGGATTCGGTGGGGTCGGCGGGGGAGGAGACGCTGGAGGACCTGCGCGCGCACCTGCGGGACCGGCTGCCCGGCTACTCCGTGCCGCAGCCGATCCTGGTGCTGCCGCAGTTCCCGGTCGGGCCGAACGGCAAGCTCGACCGGCAGCGGCTGGCCGAGCTGGCGGCCGAACTCGTCGAGGCCCGGGCGGAGTCCAGCGGCACCGCCGGGAGCGGCCCGGCCGGGGAGATCGCCCGGTTCTGGGCGGGCGCCCTCGGCCTGCCCGCGGTCGGGCCGCGCGCCGACGTGCTCGCCCTCGGCGGGGACTCCATCCTCGCCATGCGCACCATCGCCTTCCTGCGGCGCTCCGGCCTGCGGGTCGCCTACGAGGACTTCTACCGGCACCCGACGGCCGAGGGCCTGGCGGCGGTCGCCGTCCCGGCCGCGCCGTCCGTCCCCGCCCCGCGCGGTGACGCCGGCGGCTACCGACTCGCCCCGGCGCAGCGCTGGTTGTACCGGCAGCGGTCGCTGCGGGAGCCGCGGCACTGGAACCAGTCCGTGCTGCTGCGCTGCCGCACCGCCGTCGACCCGGAAGCGCTCTCGGCGGCCGTCGCGGCCGTCCTGGAGCGGCACCCGGCGCTGCGCCGCCCGGTCACCCCCGACGGCTGCGGCGAGCTCCGGGAGGTGGCCGGGCTCGACCCGGTCTCCTGTTCCCGGATCCCGAGCTCGGCCGGGGAGATCGCCGACACCGTCGCCGGGGTCTGCACCGAACTCCACCGCAGCCTCGACCCGGCGGCCGGCCGGCTGCTGCGCGCCCACCTGTTCACCGGTCCGCCCGGCACCGACGACCGGCTCGCGCTGATCGCGCACCACCTGGTGGTCGACGGACTGTCCTGGCGGATCCTGCTGGACGACCTGGCGCACGCGTACCGGGCGGTGCTCGACCGGAAGCCGGCCGATCTGCCGCCGACGGCGGACTTCTACGCCTGGGCGGCGGCCGCGTCTCCCGCCGTCGAGCCGGTCGCCGGGGAGGCCGAGGAGCCCGCGGTCGGGGAGGTCGCGATCGGGGAGCCCGCCGTCGGGGAGCTCGCCATAGGGGAGCCCGCCGTCGGAGAGGTCCAGGAGCCCGGCGCGCTCAGCTGGGCGCTCGACCCGGCGGCCACCGCCCGGCTGATCGCCCGGCACGGCGCCGGGTCCGGGCTGGAGGCCGTGCTGCTGGCCGCCTTCGCCGCAGCCGTCACCGGCGACAGCGGCCGTCCCCGGCTCGCGGTGGAGGTCGAGACCCACGGCCGGGACGCGGTCGGCGACGAGGGCGAATTCCTGGACACCGTCGGCTGGTTCACGGCCGTCAAGCATGTCGCTCTGGACGCCGGGGCCACCCCGGACGCCGTGGCGCGGCGGCTGCGCGAGGCACCCGTCCGGCCGATGGACGCGCCCGGCGGGCGGCCCGCCGTCGGCTTCAACTTCCTCGGCACCTTCCGGCTGCCCGAGGAACCCGCGCTGGACTGGACGGTCGCCGCCGAACAGGCCGGGACGGCCCGCTGTACCGGGGGCGACCCGCTGTACGAACTGCGCCTCACCGCAAGGGTGGTGGAGCAGCGGCTGGTCGCCGACCTGGTGTACGGGCGGCCCGGCCTGCCGCACTCCGCCGCCGATCGGATCACCGGGCGGTTCGCCCGGGCGGTGGCGGCCGAGGCGCGGGCCCCGGAAGCCGCACCGGTCGTCCGGGCGCCGCTGTCCACCTCCGGCCAGCTGCTGCACCCCGGCGTCGCCCCGGCGGCCCGGGCGAGGGTGGGCGAACCCGCCCGGGTGCTGCTCACCGGCGCCACCGGCTACCTCGGGCGGCACCTGCTGGAGGCCTTCCTCCGCCGCGGCGCCGAGGTCACCTGCCTGGTGCGGGCCGCGGACGACGCCGAGGCGCTGAAGCGGCTCGGTGCCGGGGCGGCCGGCCCCGTCCGCGCGCTCGCCGGGGACATCGACCGGGACGGCCTCGGCCTCTCCCCGGCCGGGCTGGAACTCGCCCGGGGCACCCACCTGGTGGTGCACGCGGCGGCGGACGTCCGGCTGGTGGCCTCGCCCGACGAGCTGGAGCGCACCAACCACACGGCGGTGCGGCGGCTGCTCGACTGGCTCGGGGAGAACGCGCCGGACGCCCGGCTCCACCACGTCTCCACGCTCGCCGTCTCCGGCGGCGTCGACGGCCCGCCGCGCCGCTTCAGCGAGGCGGACCTGGAGATCGGCCAGTACTTCCGCACCCCGTACGAGCGGACCAAGTACCGGGCCGAGCAGGCCGTCCGGGCCTGGGCCGCCCGCGGGCACACCGCCCACCTGCACCGCAGCGGCCACATCGCGGCGCACAGCCGGACCGGCGCGTTCCAGGCCAACGCCGGCGACAACCGGATCTACCAGCTGATCCGCGGCTACCTGCTGGCCGGCGCCGCGCCGAGCCGGCCGGACACCGCCTTCGCGTTCTCGTACGTGGACACGGTGGCCGCCGGGATCGCCGCGATCGCCCTCGACCCGTACGCCGCGCCCGGCGCGTACCACGTGGAGACGCCGCACGCCGTCCCGCACGACGAGCTGGTGCGGTGGCTGGCCGGGCACGGCCACCCCGTGCGGCTCACCGACGAGGAGGGCTTCGCGGCCGCCCTGGCCCGGGCCGAGCGCCGCCACCCGACGGCCGCCCGGGTGGCCGCCGCGTGGGCGGCGCAGGAGGAACGCCGGGTGCTGGTGGACAGCGCGTACACCACCGCGGTGCTCGACCGGCTGGGCGTGCGCTTCGCCGCGCCGACCCCGCAGTGGTGGTCGGCCGCGCTCACCTGGGCCGCCGAGGCCGGCTACCTGCCGGGCGTCGGCCCGATCCCACCCACCCGTGACGACATCCGTGACGACATCCGTGACGACATCCGTGACGAACGTCGCGACCGACGTCGTGACGACATCCGTGAAGGCAGGACCAACCCGTGAAGGCAGGCCCCGTGTCCCAGCTCTCCCCGGCGCTCAAGCAGGCCACCCCGGTCGTCGCCGTACGCGGCGAAGGACTCCACCTCTACGACGCCGCCGGCCGCAGCTACCTCGACTTCACCTCCGGAGTGGGGGTGACCAGCACCGGCCACTGTCACCCGAAGGTGGTCGAGGCCGTCCGGGAGCAGGCCGGCCGGCTGATCCACGGGCAGTACACCACCGTGCTGCACGACCAGCTCCTCACGCTCACGGAGCGGCTCGGCGAGGTGCTGCCGCCCGGGCTGGACTCGCTGTTCTACGCCACCGCCGGCACCGAGGCGGTGGAGGCCGCGCTGCGGCTCGCCCGGCACGCCACCGGACGGCAGAACGTGATCGTCTTCGAGGGCTCCTTCCACGGCCGGACCATGGGCGCGGCCTCGCTCACCACGGCCGGCACCCGGTTCCGGGCCGGTATCGGCCCGCTGATGCCCGGGGTCGCGGTGGCGCCCTTCCCGGCCGCGTTCCGGCTGGGCCTGTCCGAGGACGAGGCGGTCGCGCACGCCCTGCGCGGACTGGACGAGGTGCTCGCCACCGTCTCCGCGCCCGCCGAGACGGCCGCCGTGTTCGTCGAGCCGGTGCTCGGCGAGGGCGGCTACGTCCCGGCCCCGCCCGGCTTCCTGGCCGGGCTGCGCGAGCGGGCCGACCGGCACGGCATCCTGCTGGTGGTGGACGAGGTGCAGACCGGCTTCGGCCGTACCGGCCGGTTCTGGGCCCACGAGCACGAGAGCGCCCACCCGGACGGGGCCGGCGTCCGTCCCGACGTCCTGATCACCGCCAAGGGGCTGGCCAGCGGCTTCCCGCTGTCCGCGATCGCCGCTTCCACCGAGCTGATGGGGCGCGCCTGGCCGGGCTCGCAGGGCGGCACCTACGGCGGAAACCCGGTGGCCTGCGCCGCCGCGCTGGCGACCCTGGACGTGCTGCGCGAGGAGCGGCTGGTCGAGAACGCGGCCGAGCAGGGCGTCCGGCTGCTGGCCGGGCTGCGGGCGGTGGCCGCCGGGACGCCCGGGATCGCCGACGTCCGCGGGCTCGGGCTGATGGCCGCCAGCGAGTTCTGCCGTCCCGACGGCACGCCGGACCCGGAGGCGGCCCGGCGCGCCCAGCAGGCCGCGGCCGAGCACGGGCTGCTGCTGTTGCTGTGCGGGATCCACCTCAATGTGGTCCGGATGATCCCCGCGCTGGTCGTCACGGCCGAACAGATCGACGAGGGCCTGGAGTTGTGGGCGAAGGCCGTCGCGGCCGGCGGCCGGTAGGGAGGAGAGGACATGGATGCGGTGACCGAAATCGGCTGGAGCAGCCTGGAGTTGGACGCCCGGCGGGAGCTCTGGTCGCTCCCGCTGGGGGAGCAGGAGCGGCGGCTGCTCTGGGCCGACGCGCGGGCCGGGCGGTGGGACGCGGCCGGGGAGGTGCGGGCCCGGCTGCGGGAGTTCGTCCGGA
Organism: Kitasatospora sp. NPDC127116; assembly: GCF_042677365.1. NCBI lineage: Bacteria > Bacillati > Actinomycetota > Actinomycetes > Kitasatosporales > Streptomycetaceae > Kitasatospora > Kitasatospora sp. NPDC127116. The sequence goes on along the minus strand of NZ_JBHXTL010000008.1, from coordinate 50,552 downwards.
ACGCCGCCGACTCGGTCGGCATCACCCATGTGAGCGGCCTGGTGGACCCGGCCCTCCCGGAGCAGGAGATCACCGAGGTGCTCTCCTTCCTGCTGCGGGACTTCGGCCGGATCGTCCCGCAGAACGGGCGCGGCGACCTCACCTCGGTGCTGCACGACCAGGACGGCGACGGCAACACCGAACTCGGCTTCCACTGCGACACCTGCGACCTGCTGGTCCTGCTCTGCCTGCGGCCCGCCTTCGACGGCGGCGGGCTGACCAAGCTGGCGAGCGCCCGGCACGTGCACGACCTGATCCAGCGGGAGCGGCCCGACGCGCTGGCCACGCTCCGCGAGGAGTGGACCTTCGAGCGCAGCGGCCGGGCCGGCCCGCAGGTGGTGGTCACCCCCATCCTGTACGACCGCAAGGACGGGACGGTCGGCTGCTACTACCAGACCCGCACCGTCCGTTCCTCGCCCGACCGCGGCGGGCCGGAACTGACGGACCATCAGTGGGAGGCGCTCGGCGTGCTGGACGAGGTGCTCTACCGGCCGGAGATCGCCTTCGGGCTGCCGATGGCCGCCGGGGACCTGCTGATCATCCGCAACAGCCGGGTGCTGCACGGGCGTTCGCCGTTCGTCGACGAGCCCGGGCCGTACTCCCGGCGGATGCTGCGGGTCTGGGTGAACGAGGGGGAGGAGTGGGCGCCGTGACCACCGGAGGAGAGCCCGGTGCGGTGACCGCACCGTACGGACGGGTGGCGATCGTCACCGGCGGGGGCAGCGGGCTGGGCCGGGCCTCGGCGCTGGCCCTGCTGGCGGCCGGCTGGACCGTGGTCGTCGCCGGGCGCCGCAAGGACGCGCTGGAGGGGACCGCGGCCCTGGCCGGCCCGGCCGCCGACCGGGTGCTGCCCGTCCCGACCGACATCCGCAGCCCGGAGGAGGTCGCCCGGCTCTTCGACACCGTCCTCGACCGGTACGGCCGGCTGGACCTGCTGTTCAACAACGCGGGCGCCGCCGCCCCGCGCCGGCCGATCGCCGAGACCCCGTTCGAGGACTGGAACCGGGTGCTGGACACCATCGTCACCGGCGGATTCCTCTGCGCCCGCGAGGCCTTCCGGGTGATGAGCACCCAGTCCCCGCAGGGCGGACGGATCATCAACAACGGCGCGCCCTCGGCCTACGTGCCGCGCCCCAACTCGATCGCGTACACCGCCGCCAAGCACGCCGTCCTCGGCCTCACCAAGGTGCTCGCCCTGGACGGCCGGCCGTACGGCATCTCCTGCGGGCAGATCGACGTCGGCAACGTCACCCCGGTGGACGGCGGCCCGCAGCCGGCCGCGATGCAGGCCGACCGGACCATGGCCGTCGAGGCGACCATCCCGGTGGACCGCTTCACCGAGGCGCTGGTGCTGATGGCCTCGCAGCCGCCGGACACCACCATCCAGTCCCTGGTGGTGCTGCCGACCACCATGCCGTTCGTCGGACGGGGTTGAGCCGTGCTGGTCAGTGCACGCTCCTTCGCGGAGTACCGGGCGATGTTCGCGCTGGGGGAGCGGGACCTGGAGCAGCGCATCCTGGACTGCCCGGCCGGCGCGGCGAGCTTCGTCGCCGAGGCCGGGCGGCGCGGTGTCGACGCCGTCGCCGTCGACCTCCAGTACGCCGAGCACCGCGAGGAACTGGGTCTGCTGGTGGAGCGGGAGACCGCGTTCAAACGCGAGCTGCTGGTGAAGGAGACCGAGGGCTGGGACCGGTCCTGGTACGCCGACGCGGACGACATGATCCGCCAGTGGACCGCCAACGCCCGTACCTTCCGCGCCGACATCGCCGCCCGACCCGAGCGCTACGTGGCCGGCTCGCTGCCCCAACTCCCCTTCGCCGACGACTCCTTCGACCTGGTGCTCAGCTCGCACCTGCTGTTCTCCTACGGCAACCGGCTGGACGAGGACTTCCACCGGGCGGCCCTGCTGGAACTCGCCCGGGTGGCGCGCCGGGAGGTCCGGATCTTCCCGCTCGTGGTGTACGACACGGGAGTCCGCTACCAGGGGCTGGACCGGCTGCGCGGGGAACTGGCCGAACTCGGCGTCCCGAGCCGGGTGGAGCAGGTGTCCTACGAGTACCGGCCCGGGGGGAACGAGTTGCTGGTGCTCTCCACCGCCGCCCACCGGCCGTCGGCCCGGACCGCACCGGGTGCGGCGGGCGCACCGGGCGCGGCGGAGGCCGTGGACCCGGTGCGGTGGCGGCACCGGGAGCCGGGGACCTGAGCGGCCGGCCGGTCGCGGGCCGGACGACGGGAACCGGGGTGGGCGCGGCGGTGTTGCCGCGCCCGCCCCGGTGGTCCCGCGGGGCGGTCAGTTGACGAAGACCGCCGGGCCGCCCGCCTGGCTGGTGTCGGCCACCGGGCCGTACGTCGCGGAGAAGTAGCCGTCGGCCGGGCAGAGCGTCGAGCCGCCGCTCTTGGCGAAGTGCTCGGTGCGGAACGCCAGGCTGTGCGCGGCGTTGTCGGCGTTGCCGGTGAAGGCGCCGCTCAGCTGGTAGGAACAGGTGATGGTGCCGAACCAGGTGTCCAGGACGGCGGTGGCCTGGATCGTCCCGGCGGACCCGCCGGTGAGGGTGACCGGCAGGCCGGGTGCGTCGGAGACGGTGACGCCGTACGGCAGGTTGCCGACCGTCAGGCTGCGCACCGAGGTGACCCCGGTGACGTTGGCGGTGCACGAGCCGAAGGTCAGCCCGGTCAGCGAGGCGGTCGCGCTGCCCGGCGCCGCCGGGTTGCCCAGCACCGAGGCCGAGAGCTGCGACGTGGCGCAGGTGACGCCGGTGGTGCTGGTCGCGGTCGAGTAGAAGGTGGCCTTGGTGCCGGTGGCGAGCGGCGCGGCGAGCGCGTCGCCCACGGCGACGGCGGCACCGCCCGCGCTCCCGGTGGTGAGCACCGGACCGGCGGCGAGGGGCTGCGGCGACGCGGAGGCGGGGGCGGCGGCCAGTGCGCCGGCCGCGCAGACGGCGGCGGCGGTGACGGCGAGGTGACGGCTGAAGCCCGTCGAACGTACTGGCATTCGTCGGCCGCACCGAATCGCGGTCCTCCCGGAGGATCCCACCCATGCCCGCGTACCACCACGAATCCCCGACCAGGCACCCGTCAACGGACCCGGCCGACTGGCCGGAGATCGATCTGTACCTCCGCAAGTCCAAGGTCGTCCGTGAGGGCGAGAAGCGGGACATCACCTCGATCAGGACCCAGGAAGCCGAGGGCAGGGAGTGGGCCGCGGCGAATCACTACCGGGTCCGGAAGGTGTGGATCGACAACCTGTCCGCCTGGTCGGACGTCGCCCGTCCGGGCTTCGACAACGCACTTGCCGCAGTACTTGACGATCAGGTCCCGGCTCTCTGGTGCTTCGCGCTGGACCGCTTCACGCGCAAGGGCATCGACGACATCGGTCCGGTGCTGGGTAAGGCCCGGGTCATCTTCCACTGGGAGCGACTCGACAGTTCCGACCCCAACGACCGCCGCTGGATCATCGACCGCGCGGAGCAGGCTCGCGAGTACTCGGAACGGCTCAGCTACAACATCCGCACCACGAAGAGGAACCAGCTGAAGAACGGCCAGTGGTCGAGCCAGCCGCCGTACGGAACGGAGGCCACGAAGGACCGGAAGCTCACCAACGGAGACCTGTGGCCCGTCGTGCTCCACATCTTCCGCAGCTTGGCCGACGGCATCAGCGCTCGCACTCTCTGCAAGGCGCTCAACTCCGGTCCGAGCCCGATCCTGTCACCACGGGGGGCGGAATGGGGGGTTTCCACCATCTCGTACATCGTGCACAACCCGGTGTACGAGGGCTGGCAGACCATGAGGCATCCCGAGAGGCCTCTCCAGCCGATCCCCTACCGGAACGAGAACGGTGACCGGGTGCGTGTGTGGTCCGAGGAGGGGACGCCGGTTCCACACGAACTGGCTGTGCGCGCCCGGCAGATGCTCACCGGCGGAACCCGCCTTCCCGTCCAGTCGGTGGGAAGCAACCGCAAGCGGCATCTACTGACGGATCTCGCCAGGTGCTCCGGTTGCCGCGGATCGGCATCGGCCGACGGACAGAGCCATCGGTGCATACGGCACAGGGCGGGACAAAGCTGTTCTGCCCCCGTCTCCGTGAACCGAAAGGTTCTGGAGCCCTGGGTCGTGGAGGCTTGGTTCTCCCGGTTGAACGGTGCCGAGATCGACGACCCGCTCTTGATCGTAGCGGCCGAGCGGTGGACCGGCTATCAGCACCCGGAGACAGCGGAGCAACTTGCCGACGCCGTCGCCGCGCTCGCTGCAGCGGAGGCTGCCGTCCAGCGGCTGGCCAAGCAGCAGGCGGACGGATTCTTCGAGCCGCCGTTCGACACTCATCTGCCCAAGCTCCAGGCCGAGGCCAGGGCCGCTTTGGTGGCTGCCAAGCAGAAGGTGGCCGAGGCGATGCCGAAGCGCCTTGACGTCAGTTGGTTGTTGGAGGACGGTTCCATCCGTGAAGCGTGGGGCAGGGCTGGCCATGAGCTCAGGCGTGAGCTGATTCGCCTCCTGGTGCGGCGAGTAGTCGTCTCGAAGGGGCACCGAGGAATCCCGTTCGACGGCATGTCCCGGGTTGAGATCCACTGGCTGGACGAGCCGGACCCCTGGGCGGCCCAGGAGGAAGATTCGGCAGAAGTGTGAGGCTGCCAGGTCGGGCCATCGGCCTGTGATGAGCTGACTGCCGTCGCGGAGCGGGAGGCCTCCCGACTGCGGGCTCCAGCCGGCGTGACAACCCGCTCGCCTGCGCCGGAGCTGGGCTGCCCGCTGTGCAGGGCCTACCGTGCGGACCTGCTCCACCGCCCGCACGCGGCAATGACCTGGCTGCGACAGGTGGGCGCCGCGCGGGCCGAGGCGTTCGAGGCCCGCCTGCGCGCCCCGGACGCGCCGCCCACGACGCTGCTCCTCGACTCGGACCTGCTCCGCCGCCCCTACGGCGACCCGGGTGTGCACGCCGAGCAGATGCTCCACCTCGCCCAACTCCAGTGCCCCCCTCGACCCGCCGCTGCAGCTCCCGCTCCCGCACCACCGTCGAACCCCGAAGCTCGACGTCCCGGCCCGGGCAGGCCGAGACATCGAACTGCCCGGGCCCCTTCGTGGTCCGAGAACCGAGCACCCTACCGACGACGTCCGGCCGCACCAAGTCGTCTCCGCTGCGGACCATGGAGGAGTCTTGCTCCTTGGACCCCGGAGGTCGCATTGTCCTCAGCCGCTGTTTCTCCTCTCGTACTTCTTGCTTCGCGTGGTGATGCACACTTCGATCATCGGGTTTCGGGATCTACGGTGGGGAAGTTCCACCTGGGCGGACCATTGCGGAGGAGGGAAGCCGGAGAAGGAGGATGGCTGGTCTCCACGGCATCGAGGGACGTGGCAGCAGACCTGGCCCGGTTGCTGGTTCTGTCCCCCGAGAAGAGGCCCCCGGGGGCTGGAGGGGCGACCCATGAACTTGATACCCACCGAGCCGAGTTTCAGATTTCACTCGACGGGCCGCAGTCACTTTCCCTGAGGATGGTCATGCGGGGGCGTAGTGGAATGCGAACCTGCGACGGGGTTCGCCTGCTGGAGCCGACAAGTGCCGCAGGAGCCGCGTGCGGATGCCCACCCACCTGGGGCGAACGCCGTGCGCTGTCCCGGACTGGACGAGGACCGAAGCCAGAGATCACCGTGAGGTTCAGGTTGGTCGAAGAGCCGGGGATCGGGCACTTCGACCTCCAATCGTCCTCATGGGCGCTGGTGGAGGACGCTCACCTCGTGGCCGCGGCCCTGGCCGTAAGGGGCTCGACGACGGCGCTCTTGCGCATCGACCGGCCTGTGGTGACCACTCCGCACGGGGTAGAGGTTGTGGGCCGCCGTCCGAGGCTTCAGCTACTGGGTGGTGGTCTGTGACTCTTGTCGGCGATGCCCTTGACGCATTGCCGGAGTGCCTGGTGATTCCAGGCGGGATGGACAAGGGCGCATAATTTTCCTATGGGCGCACTCCTTGAGCCAGCGGACGGGCGTGATTCGGCAAACTTGGATAGGGACCGGTGGGCTTTCCACTGGACAGATCCCAACCTCAGGGAGCCACCGGCTTCGGGCGTGCCTGGAAACTGCCCTCCCGGCGAGGATCTCAACCTGGCAATCGGGTGGGACCGGTTCGAGAAGCTGCTGTTGGCGGTCGTGAGCGGCGCCCGCGGCCTTCATGGTGTCAAGTTCCGGCGGTACGGGGTTCAGGGGCAGGCGCAGTACGGCATCGACCTCGCGGGGCGGGAGCCCGACGGCGGTTATACGGTCGTGCAGTGCAAGGATTACAGGAGGTTCACGGCGGGTGATCTGCGTGCTGCAGTCGAACTGTTCGCTCTCGGGAAGCGTCCGTTCGGGGCAGAGAGGCTGATCGTCGCCACTTCGGCAGAGACTCAGACAACTCAGGTTGCCGACGAGCTCGCAGTTCTTCAGGAGCAATATCCAGAGCTCGATCTGGACCTGTGGGGAGCCGAGCAGATCAACGATTTCCTCCGGTACCGAGCGGATGTGGTGGCCCGTTTCTGGACCCGCGAGACGGCCGCGACGTTCTGTTCAGGGTCGCCGTTGCCTGGAGTGCCGATGCCGCCGCTCGACCGTCAGGAGCAGGCTGACCGGATTCTCCTCGGCCCGCTCGACACCAGCGACGTGAGGCCGATTTTGCGTGAGGCCGACAGGAAGCTGGACGGAGACCCGGGCGCATCAGCAGAGCTGTACCGTGATCTGGCAGATCGCCTGACCAAGGCCGGATTCCGTGGTCATGCGATCGTCCTGCGGAATAAGCAGCTCGACGCTCTCCGTAGGGCGGGCCGACTCGGCGAGACGGCCGAACTTGCTGCTCGTCTTGCCGTCATGGCCCTTCACCATGGGGACTGGCATGAACCCAGGCGACTCTCATACATGCTCCAGAGCATCGTCCAAGAGGCAGGAGCGAAGGGCTCCGAGAGCGCGGCGGATGTCGTGTATCACGCTCGACTGGTCAAAGCTGCTGTCAGCGGTGATCTTCATCCGCTGGGGGAACGGGCCGACCTTCGTGCCGAACTCGAGTCCGGGACTGATCGGGACATCGTCTATCTGCCGGCGCTGGTGCTGCACCTCGCGGAGTCGGTGCTGGCGACCGAGCCTGAGAGTGTCGATGAGCTCGACGGGCTTGTCAGGGCTGCAATCGGTCAGGCCGAACGACATTTAACGAGTGACGCCGACGAGGACATCCTCCTGCGTCTGCGTCTCGTTCGGGCGGAATACAGAGCAGAGGAACGTCGACGGCTCCTGCGGGCAGCGAAGTTGAGGAGAGTCGAGGGACGATCCCGAGCACTCATCAATGCTCGGGAGGCGCGCCGGTGCTGCCTGGAGGGGCGAGCAGAGGAATCGCTCGAACATTGGCGGGATGCGATTCACGACGGAATCCTTGTCGGCATGGCGGAGGAGGCGGGCGACTGGCTCTATGCCATCCGAGCATTGAACGTGAACTACGGGCCCTGGGATGATCTCGATGACGACCACAGGCTCGCTCAGGCCCTGCGCGGAACGGGCACCTCACGCCTGCTGAATCGTGTGCGCAACCCACGGGAACGTGCGATGTCGAACCACGCCAGCGGCAATGCCATCGAAGCCGTCCATGCAGCCCGGCGCTGGCTCACGGACAGCGTTGTGACCGCAAGTTGGCAGTCTGAGAACGATGCGCTCGCCTTCCTCGGCGATCTCTACCAAGACAATTCCGAACCTGGATTGGCCGCTCGTTGTTACCAGCGGGCGGGCAGACCGAAGAAGGCGAAAGAGTTGGCAGATGGTGTGGGAGACCTGCTGCTGCCGTTGCCGGACTTCAGTGGGGCACCCTGGTGGGTGCTTAACGCCGGTGCCGTACTGGTCGACGCGCAGGCGGACCTGATCGACGATTCCTCGGCTTCAACGCTCCTGGGCCAACTGATGGAACTTGCGGCCCGCGGAAGGCGGGGTGAGCTCAATGAATCTCCTCACCTCACCTTCACGACCCAGGCGGCGAAGAGTGCGTGTGCCCTGGCTGGCCGTGGCACATCGGCTCAGGCGGCCGCACTCCTGGACTTGCTCGCCGCAGATGTACGGCGTTCGGAGCATCACTACCGAGAGACTGACGAAGCGCACGCCGATGCCTGCGTCGAGATTGCGGGAGCACACCCGGAGCTCGCTTCGGCCGCTTTGCTGCGTCTGTTCGATCTGGCGGATCAGGGTGTGGATCGCGCGCTCTCGTTGATCCTGGATGCCCGGGTGCTGAGCTTGCTGGGAGCTCCGTCGCTTCAGCGCAGGGGCCCCCATCCATCGGTCAGGTACGAAGCGCTTCCGGCGGAGACCTGTCAAGCGCTGGGCGCTCGCGTGCGAGACCTCTCCGGGCGTGGGCACTACCTGGTCCCACTGATCCACGACGAGTTCGATCCCGGTGGCTCGGAGGTACATTTCCGCAGGCAAGACGCGAGGGACCGCATCCTGAATCGGCCGTCCCCTGATTCGAGTCGGGTGGAGATCGGAACCACGATGGTTGCTGACTCCGCCCTCGTATCCGGTCTTGGCATAGAGGATCGACGCCGGTGTCTGGCCAGGCTTCTGGCCACCGCCGAAGACTCCCGTGAGATAGCTTCCAACAGGCAAGATGCGTTGATCGCGGCGCGTAACCTCGTGCTCGACATAGACCAGTTGGACACCAGTGAGACGTTCCGGGTGGCCGAGCAGTGTGTTCTCGGCGCGCAGGATGGAAGCCGGCTCGACGAGTTGGTAGGGGAACCGCACCCCCTCAGCTCGTTCAAGATGAACATGGGGTCCGCCTCGTTGCGCGGCTGTGGACTGCGGCTTGCTGCTGCCGCCGCTTCAACGGACAGTCAGCGCCTCTGGGTTCGAGAGCACGCGGTAAACATGCTGCATAGTGACGACAAGGATGATGTTCAGAAGGCGACCCATGTCCTGGCTGGCCTTCCCAAGGCTTTCTCGGAGGACATCGATGCAGACCTCTTGTCAATTCACAGCCATGTGAACGTCCGGCAGCTTGCTGCCGTGCTCTGTGCCCGGAATCCGGATCGGTATCCGGGGACTCTGATGAGGCTCGCGGCTGATGCGAATGCCAGAGTCCGTCGTGTGCTGGCGGAGGAGTTGTCCACAGTCCCTGAGGAACGGCAAGCGGGTGTGCGCCAGGCGCGGGAGGCTCTGCGCCGCGATCCCAGGTCCAGCGTTCGCATCGCGGCGTGGGGAAAGGAGCGGGATGTCGCGCAGTAAGGTGTGTTGCGTTCGCTTCCTTGCGCTCAATCAGCACTGGCCCTGTAGCTCGATTGGCTGCCTCTCTACCAGGCGATGGGGTTGTGGTGGAACTTCATCGGCAGATCCGGCGAGGAGATCGTACAGGCGCGGAACGACTGGGAGAGGGGTTCCCGGTTCGGTGGAGGCCATGGCTATGACGGTGCCCGACTGGTGTGCGGTCGAGCGCGCTGACCAGTGGAGACGCTGGCTCGCGGGACTGTGTCTGGTACCTGTGGGCTGGCGAACTTCGGCACCCTCTCGGGCCGTGGGGCGAGGGTGCCTCCGAGTCAGGGGGCAGCACCCACTTCGATATCCGGTTCGCCGACCCCGCTCTTCGCTCTGGAGCCGACGGCCACGGCCTGCTGGAGGGCCCGAGACTGGCCACCCGCTGCTAGCGACGGGGCTACCTCCTGAAGCCGTGGCTATCATGCGAGGCCAGCCGGGCCGGCTGCTCACTTGAGACGTGGGCATCGGCCCGCCGGCCGCGGCGTCGTCGCGCCCCTCGATCACGGTTTGGCATTGACCGGGTCCGACCGGAGGCGCGCTTGCCAGCAGCCCTGTTGTCCAGGGCCTGGGCAGCGGACCTGCTTGAGGCTGGCGTGGTCGGCGCCCTCCCGGGAGGCTGGTGTTTCACCGTTTCGGTGGCACGCGACCAAGGCCTGCGGGATCGTCATCTCCGACGCCCCAGGAGAGGGGCAGCGGATCGGGCAGACGGTCGGTTGGAGGAGCGCGATGAGTGAGCGGGAGACGTGGTCGACGGGCGAGTTCGGCGACTCGCACAAAGGCTCGGTCGGCGTGCTGCTGGCCGACGGCACCGTTCCCGGTCCGGTCTTCTACGAGACGAGCAGTAGTGGGGGTGGGCGGTCCGTTTCGCAGTGGTACGCCTACGATGGGGCTTTCGACGCCCCGCGGGCGCACGCGTTGCGTGGGGTGTGCTCCTGTGGGTGGGCCGGTCCCGAGCACGTGCTGGACTGGGACGAGATCGGCGACCAGGAGATGGCCAGGGCGGGTGTCGGCGCAGCGATCGAGTGCGAGAGCGGCTGGTGGGACACGCACATCGTCGAGGTGGCGGCGACGGCGGTGCCTCTGCCCAAGACGGTCACCGATCTGCTCAGCCAGTTGACGGAGGAGATCGAGAAGTTGGGGAGCACGAACCCACTGGCCGCCGTGCGGGCGGCCCGCCAGCTGGAGGTGATCGCCGGGGAAGTCGCCTTCTGGCCCGCCCGCAACGCCGGGAGCAACAGCAGTTTTGAGCAGGCCGCTGCCGCCCTCGGCCGCAACGAAGCAGATGCCGAGCGCTTGCTGGCCCGGTTCAGCCGCTCTCGCCGGTACGGCTGAGTTTCTCCGGCCCTCGTTGCCGTCGCTGTGAATGCCGGCTGCTCGCCCCAGACCGCCCGAAAAGTCGGCAGCACGACGTCGATCAGGCCAGCGGTGATGTCGGCGACTGCTGGAGCCGAGGCGGGCCGAGGCGAAGGTAGTCGTGCTACCTCTCCAAGGGGCGGTGAGTACTACCCGCCACTGCACTGGGCCGCCCTCGCCACCCCGTTGCTGCCCCTCGAAGGGGCGGTGAAGCCCTGACCCACCGGGGCGGCGGTGGCTGGCTGGTGGAGTCGCCGCCGGTCGTCGCGCACGTGCTGGGCACCGTGAGGGACTGGGGGGAGGAAGCGAAGCGCCGCAGGTTGTGTTTTGGCAGCTGAACGGCGCTCCTGCCCCGGGTGCCCAGTAGAGAGTTGTAGACGGTGCCGCTGACGTCGGCGACCTCCAGAAGAGTGATCGTGTTGGCTTGCCAGCTCGGGCGGCCATCAGGTACAGCCATGGGGTGCCGCCGGGGGTAGTTCTGTGGGCGCCCGACCAACTTCATCGGGCGTCGCTGGAGGCGGTGGCCGGACAGGTTCCGCCGAACAGGAGGGTCATGACGACGGCGTGGGTACGGGTGCGGGCTCCGATCGTGGTAGTGGCTCGGGCGACGACGCCGCCGATGGTGTGCTGGTTGATGCCGGTCATCCGTGCGACCGTGTGCACGTCGTGGGTGGCAAGCAGGGTGAGCACCTGGTGGTCGCGTGGGTCGATTTCCGGGAGCTTGTCGGGCAGCGCTGCGCATAGCTCGGCGGTGTCGAGCAGCTCCGAGAGGATGAGGTCGGCGATGGCGCGGGTGCGGTCGCTGATGCCTCGGCGGCGCATCACCTTCGACATGGCGTTGGAGGCGCTGCCGGCGGAACAGCCGAGCTGCTCGGCGACGCTGTCGTAGGTGTGCCCGAGGGCGAGCTGCACGGCCACGTCGTGCTCGTGCCGGCTGAGTCCGTTGCTGTTCTTCGCGGCCACCTTCAGGGATCCGGAGCGGCTGACCAGGATCCGGCGGCACTTGCTGGCCCGGGCCTCTTGCAGCGTCAGGCCGGTCGTGATGACGAGGCAGGCCTCGACCGGCAACCCGAGTGCAAGGGCTGCGGCCCCAAAGGGGTTAGCTCCCTGTTCGCGGTGCTCCAGTGCACCCACCGACGCCGACCACACGTTGGTGACGCGCTGCGCGACCAGCATGTCGGTCACGTGGAAGCCCAGCCGCTGGACAACCAGGGCACAAGGGATGGCCATGGAGCCTGCGCGCATCAGCAGTCGCAGCAGCGGGGCGGGGTCGGTGGCCGGCACCGGGGTACCCATGGCCAGGAGTCTGGGATCAGCTCCGGATAGACGGGTGGCAGGCAGCTGTACGAGCGCGCTCGCGTCGACGAGGACGCCCTTGCGGTTGATCAGGTGGCGGTCCATATCGCGGGCCGTCATACCGTCGGCAGGTTGTAAGGTGCTCATCTTCTGTCTGGGGTTGCTGGGGTGCGGCCCTGGCCCGAAACGGCCGCCATGGGGTGGTGCGGTGTTCATTCGTTCGGCGGGAGCGGGTGCTCCGGGGACGCGTCGGACCGGCGCTTCGGCGCAGAACGAACGGCGAACAGGCGGTCGGCGACGGCCAGTGTGCCGAAGGCGGTAAGGGCGAAGGTCGCCAGGTAGAGCGGCTGGGAAGCGTTGGCCCGGTGCTGGACGAGGTACAGGACGGCGGCCCCGACCTGAAGCCCAAGGAGAAAGCAGATGAACCCGACCGCGGCCCTGCTCCCGGTGCGATGGGTGTTCACGCGGCCTGTCCGCGGGGCACAGTGCGGCGCAGCGGTTCGGCGGGCCACGTGGGGTCGATGTCGCTGAGGTAGACCAGGCCGGCCAGGACGGCGGCGATGCTCGCCTGCACCTGGGTGCGCACGCCCAGCCAGGCACGCAGGTCTCGGCCGTAGCCGCGCAACGTGGTGGCTGTGACGTCGAAGTCGACCGTGAGTTCCAGGGCGGTGCGCCCGCCGACCCATCCCACGAGCACTCGGTACAGACGCGGGGGAAGGCAGATCGGGGTGGTGAGCGCGGTGCAGGGCTCCGCGGTGGCGGTGATGATGCGGTGCGCGGTACCCCAGGCGGCGAGCTGGGCTGCGGTGCGGGTGTTGGTGACCGCGATCAGGTTCTGGATGGCGGGGTTGATCTCGGTGTTGTCCCAGGGGAGTTCGGGGTCGGCCGCGATCGTGCGGATGGTGGATTCGGTGGCGATGTGGCCGAGCAGACGGACCTGCTGTTCAGTCAAGGTGTGGGTGGGCCAGGCGGTGGCCATGGTGGCGTCTCCGGTGGTCGACGGACGATTCACGGGCGCCCGGTGTCCGGGGCGCCGGTCTGTGCGAGGCGGTCCAGCAGGCTGGAGCCGAGCCGCTCGGCCTGGCCGGTCCCGATGACCAGGACGAGGTCGCCCTCGGCGGTCATCTCGAAGAGCCGCTGCTCGGGGCCGGCTTCGCACGGGCCGCAGCGGACGCGGTGAACCGCGCCCGGGCCGAGGACCCGGACGGCGGCCCGCTCGACGGCGTCCAGTGGGTCGTGTTCCTCGTATGTGGCCAGCGGGGTGCTGACCGGCAGGAGCAGCGCGTAGTCGGCGTCGCCGAGGGCGGCGCCGAGGTCGCTGGCATGGGCGCTCGTGCGGGCGATGCCGTCAGGCTCCAAGGCGACGATCACGTTCCCCTCGGTGAGCATCCGCGCGGCCATGACGTCCTGGGCGACCTCGCGGGGATGCCGGGCACGGGAGTCCACCACGGTGATGCCGCACTGCGTGCCGAGCACGGCGAGTGAGCGCTGCACCCCACGAAAGGTGCCGACGCGCTGAGCGACAGCCTGAGGGTCCTCGCCGGCGGCGAGGGCCGTGGCGATGGCGGCGCAGGCCGCCAGGGCGTGGTGGCGACCGGCGACCGGGACAGTGAACTGGTGCCGCACGCCCTGGTGATGGAGGGTGAGAAGGTGCTCGCCGCCGAGCCAGCGGGGCGGGAGAACCCACACGTCGGCGCTCTCGTAGAGACCGACGGTCACCACAGCGGGGCCGGGACGGTCACTGAGTCTCTCGTGCACGATCTTGGCGCCCTTGTCCCACAGCGGCAGTACCACGGTGCCGGACAGGCGGGCGAGGTTGGTAACGGCGTTCAGGGCCTCGATGGTGTCATCGAAGTGCGGGGCGTTCCTGGCAGCGGCGGTGATCAGCGTCACCGCGGGTTGCGGCCGCCGGTACGGCTTCGCGGTGTTGGGGCGGTAGTTCCAGGACCCGAGGGGAGCGGCCTCGTGGGTGGCGGTGTCCGGACACAGGTCGACCACCAGCCGCCGCTCGCCGGCCTGCCCCGGTGCGCGGTTGCGGGCGGGGGCATTGAGGATCCAGCCGGTGTGTCCGTCGTCCAACACGGTGGCGAGCATCGCCGCCGCTGTCGCGGTGTCGTGGCTGCCGCCGACGGCCACCAGCTGCCGGCCGAAGCCCGCAGTCAGCGAGGCGAGCGCGTGTGCGCGGGAGAGCACCGGCAGGCGCAGCTCCTGCGCGTGGTCGAGTTCAGGGTGCGGATCGGTCACCACCCCCGACCACACCATGCAGGTCCGGTCCTCGCGGACGTGTCGGGCGTCGAAGCCGACCGCGACACCGACCCCGGCCTCGCGCAGCCGAGTGGCAGCGGCACTGTCCTCGTCGGCGAGCGCGATGCTGCCGGTGACCTCCAGTCCGCGGGAGACCAGCCACAGTGCCAGGCCCTCCATGCCGGGGGCGGCGGCATCGACCAGGTGCGCCCGGGTCAGCACGTCGGACCGGTCGGGGGCGGGCTTCGCGTTGCCGTTCGTGTGGGGTCGGACGGCGGTGTCCACGGTCTCCATGGAATTCTCCAGCAGGTGAGGGGTGAGGGGTGAGGGGTTGGACCGAGCCGGCCGCAGGCCCGGGGGTGTGGCGCCGCGGCCGGCCCGGGGCTCATGCCTGGGTGAGACCGCGCTCCAGCTCGGCGTCGGTGACGCGGGCAGCGTGGTGGTCCAGATCCAGGTGGGCGACACCGGTCAGGTGGGCGACGACCTGCTCGTCGAGTAGCTCGCTGGCCAGCGTGCTGGCGTCGAACGCGGCGACGGCCTCGGCCAGGGATCGCGGCACGAGCTCTGCCTGGCGATTCAGGTAGGCATCGCCGGAGGTGACGGGCGGGGGCTTGAGGCTGGCCTCGATGCCGTGCCGGATTCCGGCCAGGACGGCCGCCAACGCCAGGTAGGGGTTGGCATCCGCGCCGGGCAGCCGTACCTCCAGCCGCAGGCTGCGGCCGTGCCCGACCACCCGCACCGCGCACGAGCGGTTGTCCCGCCCCCAGGTAAGGCGGGCGGGGGCGAAGGAGTGGTCGGCGAAGCGCTTGTAGCTGTTCACGTACGGAGCCCACAGCGGGCCGGTCTGCGGCAGCACCGACAGCAGCCCGGCCACGGCCTGCTCGCCCAGCTCCGACAGCATGCTCCCGTCCTCGGAGTCAGCGGCCAGCACTGGCCGGCCGTCGACGTCGTGCAGCGAGACGTGCATGTGCAGGCCGCTGCCGACCCCGGTGGACGGGGCCGCCATGAACGACGCCACCATCCCCTGCTCGTCCGCCGTCGTCTTCGCGGCGTGTTTGAACAGCACGTGCTGCTCGCACGCCGCCGTCACCGGCCCGTAGGGGAAGGTGACCTCCAGCTGGCCGTGCGCGCCCTCACCTTTCACAGCCTCGACGGGGAGGCCGGCCCCGGCGAGGAACTCCCGCAGTCGCCTGCTGAACTCCCGCGCCGGCACCGGTAGATCGAGCGCGTAGTCGCGGTTGTCCCATGTGACGGGACGAAGGCCGCGCCAGCCAGCCACCACCGTGTCCCGGGCCGCGCCATCGTAGAGCACGAACTCCGTCTCCACTCCCACCATCGCCGTCAGGCCGAGACCGGCGAGGCGGTGCTGCTGTTCGGCCAGCACGGTGGCCGGGGCGAACGGGTGCGGCCAGCCCTTGCCGACCGGCTCGGCGAGCACCACCGCGGTGGACGGCAACCACGGTAGGACGCGAGCACGCTGGGTGTCGGGCAGCAGCCCGATGTCGCCGAACCCGGACGACCAGGAGAACGACCCGGTCGCCGGGGCGGTCATCCCGAGGTCGGTGCCGATTACGTACCCGCACATCTCCGGGGAGAGCCGGCCCGACCGGAGCCGCTCCACCAGTCCGGCCGCGTCGTACTCCTTGCCCTTGAGCCGTCCCTGCACATCGATGGCCGCCAGCAGCACCGTTTTGATGCCGAAGTCGTCCACCAACCGGTGCAGCGGCCCAGTCGGGGAGGCCACCTCCAGCGAGTCGCCCGCGGCTCGGGCCCGGGCGGCCCGCATCGTCAGGTTGGTGCGACCTGTGCGACGGCGGCTCGTCACACGACCTCCTCGGTCAGCTCGACCAACTCGGCCGACTGCTGGACCGGCGGCGCGTACGAGCGCCCGGCCTTGAGCCACCAGGCCCACGCCAGCAGCAGCACAACCGCCAAGGCACCTGGTGCGTAGTTGAAGGTGTCGACGGTCACCGGGTAGCTCTGCGGCAGGCACACCAGCACGCTCACCACGGTCACCCAGCCCACCGCGATCCACCCGATCAGCGGCCCCCGGCGGCCCAGGTTCCACGGCCCGGGCTGGAACCTGCGGCCCCTGCGCAGGCGGAGGTAGATCGGCACCGCGTACGCCGGCGTCATCCCCACGACGTTGACGGCGGTCACCGCCCCGTACGCGGTCGTGCTGTACAGCGACGGCAGTGCGAGCACCAGCGCCGCCCCCACCGACAGCCACACCCCGGCCGCCGGCGTCCCGGTACGCTCCGACACCCGACTCCACAGTGCTGATCCGGGCAGGGCCCCGTCCCGCGCGAAGGCGAACACCATCCGGCTGGCGGCCGCCGTTTCCGCGTTCCCGCAGAACAACTGCGCCACGATCACCACGACCAGGAGCGACTTCCCCCCGGTCGTCCCGAGCGCGTCGATGAAGATCTGCGCGGGTGGCACACCAGTGGTGGTGCCGAGGACGGCGTCGTAGTCCTGGACGGCGAACAGCAGGCCGGCGAGCAGGACGGCGCCGGCGATCCAGCTCACCCAGATCGAGCGGACGATCCCGCGGGGCGCCGACACCGCTGCCCGGGTCGTCTCCTCGGACATGTGTGCGCTCGCGTCGTAGCCCGAGAACGTGTACTGCGCCAGTAGAAGGCCGACCGCACTCACGTAGATCGGGTTGCTCCAGCCGGTGTTGTTGACGAAGTGCCCAACCACCCAGCCGGCGTCCTGGTGTCGGCTGGGCACGATCGCGAGCGCGCCGACGATCAGTACGACGCCGCCGATGTGCCACCACACCGAGATCGAGTTGAGCACGGACACCCGCCGCACCTCCGGCAGGTTCAGCAGCGCGTGGAGCAGCAGGACGGCCACGAAGATCCCGAACAGGCCGGCGGGGGTGGGCTCGTAGCCGAACTGGAGGTTCAGGAAGGCCCCGATGAAGCTGGCGGCGCCGTAGTCGATTCCACAGATGCCGCCGATCAGGCCGAGCAGGTTGAGCCAGCCGACCAGCCAGCCCCACCGTGGCCCGCCGAGTTGGTGGGCCATGAAATACAGCCCGCCGGAGGTCGGGTAGGCCGAGGTCACCTCGGCGAGCGCCAGGCCCACGAAGAGGACCATCGCCCCGACGACGATCCAGCCCCAGAACATCACCGCCGGGCCGCCGGTGTTCAGGCCGAAGGCAAACATCGTCATGCAGCCGCTGAGGATCGAGATCACGGAGAACGAGCTGGCGAAGTTGCCGAACTCGCCCATCCTTCGGACAAGTTTGGGCTCGTATCCGAGTTGGCGAAGCCGTTCCTCGTCGGTCGGCGGCGGCGCTGCGTGGGCGGGGGACATCGAGGTCGACCTCCGTGTGGGGAGAAGGTGGGTAGTGGACTGGGGTGAGGCGATCAGGCCAGTGCGGTCGCCCGGCCGATGAGGGCCTGTTGCCGTGCGGTCAGCAGTAGTTCCTCCGCCCGGTCCGGCGAGTCAGCGACGAGGCTCCACGGCGCCCTGGACGCGAACTGGCCGAGCGCGGTGAACACCTCGACGGCGGCTTCCATGCGGGCCGACGCCCACAGGGCGTGGGCGAGGTAGCTGAGATCGGCGACCGGCCATGACCCGGGCTCCGAAGCGGACCAGCTCTCGTACGCGCCCTGAGCACGGGAGAAGTGCGGCTCCCGTAGCCACTGCCGGAGCACGATCGCGTTCCGTCTCGGCTCGCTGCGGTAGTGGTCAACCGACAGGTACAGCGGTAGCGCGGTGAGCGGCGACCCGGCCGGTGCCGTCGACAGGACGACGTTCACGAAGTCTGCTGCCGCCGGACGGTAGACCTGCTGCCAGTAGCGCAGCATCCGGTGGTGAGCTTCCCGGTTGCCGGGATCGCGCCGCAGCACCTCGTCGAGCAGCCCCCACGGCCCGTCCGGAAGCATTGGATCTGTCGAACGCCGCTGGTGCTCGGGTCGGTGCCTGGCACGGTCCAACACGGCCAGGGCGAGCAAGCACACCCACGGCACGGGATCCGGAGGCAGCGCGTTGGAGGCGGCCCAGCACGATTCACGCGCTGCCTGCTCCAGGCGGCCGGCCTCAGGCGAACCGGCGTCGGCCGCGGCCAGGGCGTGCTCGACCGCGACCCGCGTCCGCAGGATGGCGAGCCCCGGGGCGCTGGGTTCCTCCCTGGCCCAGCCGGCGAGCACCGTGGACCGGGCGGCCACCAGAGCCAGAACCTGCGTCCGGGAAGTGCGACGCCCCCACTCCCGCTCGGTTGCAGCAAGCAGCTGTCCGGTCGACCACCAGCGTCCGACCCTCAGATCGTCCACCGCGGTCCGGAGCGAATCGTCCAGGCCAGCGGGGTGAAACACAGGCCGGGCCAGAGACGCAGCGATCATGGGGCGAACCTTCCATCGTGAGCATGACAGTTTCAGCAGGCCGGACTCGCGAGTTGCTCACGCGGGGCGCTCTTCGAGCTCTTCCAGGAGGTGATGCGGGGTCAAGCCGATTGGGCGGTGCGGGCAGGTACACCGTCGCCGGCTCGCCAGAACCGTCACGGTCCTGGTGGGCGAATGTGATCACTTCACGCCGTGGACAACTGGGCGCCGCAGTAGGGTGCCTGAGAGTGTTCGACGGCGACCATTCGCGTAGTCATATTCGCGCAGAAATATGATCACGAGCGGTCGCCTGCGGGGGCCAGCCTCCCGCAGACTGGAGGGGGCGCGGATGGGGGCGCGGCGGTGTGAACGCTGTGAATGCATGCTCAGCCGGTACAACGATGACGACACAGTGTGCGGCCCGTGCGCGCGCACGGCTGCCGAGGCGCCGTCCGAGGCCGTTCCCCTGTGGGTGTGGCGCGACGCAGTGGTGCGTGACCGCCTCGCCAAGCTTGACTTCGGCGGGCTGAGCAAGCGCCTGCGGGAGATCATTCCGCTGCGCCAAGAGGATCTGGCTGGGATCACCGGACTGACCCAGGGCTACCTGTCGAGGCTGGAGGCGGGACGGGTGCAGCTGACCCACATCGACCGGATCGTCGAGTTCCTCAACTCGATTGGGGCTCCGGCCGATCTGGCAAGGTTCCCGCTACGCGCGACTGCAACCCCATCTGCCCCGGAAGGAAACGTCAGTTCACTTCCTGCTCACGACGACATGGCCGAGCCGTGGACGGCCCACCGTATGGTGGCGGCACTGCACGACGCGATGCGAGGGGAGCCTGCCACCATGCCGACGCGTCCGAATCGCCGCCAATTTTTACTGCTCGCCGGAACGGCCCTCTCCGCCTACATCCACCAATGGAGCATCGCCGACGCCGAGCCCCTCGAACGCGCGCTTGGCGGCGCGCAGGTGACCCCGGCGCTCGTCGATAGCTTCCAAGGGACGATCGACGGCCTGCGCACCATGGACGCCAGCGCCGGCAGTGGCATGGTTGCCAACCTCGCCCGCGCTCATCTCAGCGTCCTGTACGAGACGTTGAAGTCGGCCAGCTACACCGAGGAGGTCGGACGGCGCCTGGCCGGCATCGCCGCCGACACCGCAACCCAGTTCGGATGGTTCCACTTCGACGCCGGGCACCATGAACTCGCCCAGCGAGCCCTCTTGGCCGGGCTCCGGGCCGCCCATGCTTCCGGGGATCCCCGTTACGGCGCCGGCGCTCTGTCCTACTTGGCCATCCAGAGCTACTCGGTCGGCAACGCCCGCGACGCCGTGACCGCGATGCAGGCCGCCAGGGAGAAGGTCCGCACCCTCGGTTCCTCGCAGCTGGAGGCCATGCTCTTGACCCGTCAGGCGCGGGGGCATGCCAAGCTCGGGGAGCGCCAGGCATGTCTGCGGGCGCTCGGACCGGCTGCGGAACTGGCCCAGCTCGGCCCGACCGAACAGGACCCCGGTTGGCTCTACTGGATGAACTGGGGCGAGATCCTCGGCCAGACCGGCAGCTGCTACCTCCAACTCGGTGAGCACAGGACCGCAGCAGACCACTTCGAACAGGCCGCCTCCACCCTGAACCCCACCGATCTCAGAACTCGGGCGCTCTTCGCATCGCGGGCGGCCTCCGCACACCTGCTCGCCGGGGACCGGGACGGAGGCTTCATCGCTGCCGATGCCGCTCTCACCCTCGCGGCGAACATCCAGTCGGCCCGACTGGCCGATCACCTCGCACAGACCGTGGACTACCTCCAGGCCATCCCCAGCCAGCGGTCGAGCGAGCTGATAGAACGATCACGACAAGTGATGGCGGCCAAGGAGTTGTGACCGTGACCAGCACCGTGCTCGTTCTGTGGGACATCGACCGCACCCTGGTGTACGTCGGCGAGACGGACCGCGCCGTCTACCGCGCGGCGTTCCGCCAGGTCGTCGGCCGCGAAGCGACGAAGCTCCCTGAACGGGGAACCGGCCGCACGATGCCGCTGGCGGTGCGGGAGCTCCTCGCGGCCAACGATGTCGACCGCGACGACTTCGAGCCGTTTGCAGAGCAGATCGTCGCGTTGCTGCCCCAACTTCTTGCTGCCAGGGCCGAGCAGCTACGCTCCGACGGCCTCCTCATGCCCGGTGCGGCTGCCGCGCTCGCAGCAGTCGATGCCCATCCGGACCTTGTACCCACCGTGGTCACCGGCAACTTGCAGCGCAGTGCGGAGATCAAGCTCCGTACCTTCGGTCTGGATCGGTACGTAGACCTGACCGTTGGCGGGTTCGCCTCCGACGACTCCCACCGGCCGGCCCTGGTGGGCATCGCCCAACGGCGGGCTGCCGCCCGCCACGGAACTCTCTTCGACCGGTCGAACACGGTGATCATCGGGGATTCGCTCGAAGACGTGCGGACCGGAGCGGAAGGCGGAGCAGGCGTGGTCGCCGTCGCCTCCGGTACCACCACGGCCGACCAACTCGTCCAAGCCGGGGCAGACCGCGTCCTCGGCAGCCTGTGCGAGCCGCAATCCGTGCTGCAGGCGATCGCTGAGCTCACCAACTGCCTTCGGTAGGAGTCCGCCTCGCACAAAGCCCGTACGGTCCCAGCCGCGGCGCTGCCGTGGAGAGGAAGCGCGACTGTCGGTACTGCTCCGAGGGACTCTGCTCGGCTTGGCCGAGATCTTCGGCGAGGCCGCGAGCAGGCGGCCCGGGACTGGCTGTCCCGGGCCGCCTGCCCGTCGTCAGTGGATCGGCTCTACAGCTGCTCGGGGGTTCCGATGCCGAGAAGGTCCATGCCTTGGCGGAGGGTCTGGCCCGTGAGCTGGCAGAGCAGCAGCCGAGTCTCCATGATCTCCCTGGACGAGGCCTTGAGGACAGGACAGTGCTCGTAGAAGGTGGTGTACGCCGACGCAAGGTTGTGCAGGTAGGCACAAAGGCGGTGGGGCTCGAAGGTTCCAGTCACCTGGTTGATGGCGGCACCGAACTCGTCGAGGAGGAGACCGAGCGCGCGCTCGGCGGGCTCCAGGGCGAGGCCTTGGTGAGCGGCCGGGACGACGCGCTCGGGGGCCTTGCGGAGGATGGACTGGATGCGCGCGTAGGCGTACTGGAGGTAAGTGCCGGTGTCGCCGTTGAGGGAGACCATGCGGTCGGCATCGAAGACGTAGTCACGAGTGCGCGAGGTCGACAGGTCGGCGTACTTGACCGCGCCGATGCCAACCTGCTTGGCTCGGTCTTCGAGTTCCTCGGTGGCGAGTTGAGGGCTCTTCTCCGAGACGACGGTGCGGGCTCGGTCGACGGCTTCGTCGAGGAGGTCCATGAGGCGGACGGTCTCACCAGAGCGGGTCTTGAACGGTTTGCCGTCCTTGCCGAGGACGGTGCCGAAGCCGAGGTGCAGAGCGCGGACCTCATCGGGGAGCCAGCCGGCGCGGCGGGCGGTCTCGAAGACCATCTGGAAGTGAAGGGCCTGGCGGGCGTCAACGATGTAGAGGAGCTGGTTGGCGCCGAGCATGCCGACGCGGTCGCGGATGGCAGCGAGGTCGGTGGTGGCGTAGCCGTAGCCCCCGTCACTCTTCTGGACGATCAGCGGGGTCGGTTCGCCGTCAGGCCCCTTGATGTCGTCGAAGAACACACACAGGGCGTCGTCGGAGCGGACGGCGACGCCGGACGCTTCGAGGTCCGCGCACACGTCGGCGAGCATCGGGTTGTAGTAGCTTTCGCCGACGGCGTCGGCGTCTTCGAGGAGAACGCCGAGGCGGGCGTAGACGGCTTCGAAGTAGACCTTCGACTCGTCGACCATGCCTTGCCAGGACGCGACGGTGTCGGCATCGCCGGCCTGCAACTCGACGACGCGTCGGCGGGAACGGTTGGCGAAGTCGGGGTCGCTGTCGAACTTGGCTCGTGATGCCTTGTAGAGGCGGTTGAGGCGGGACATCGACGGGCCGGCCTCGACGGTCTCGCTGTCGTCGCCGAGCTCGTCGGGGTGCTCGACAAGGTACTGGATGAGCATGCCGAACTGGGTTCCCCAGTCACCGAGATGGTTGCGCCGGATGACCTTCTCGCCGGTGAACTCCAGGGTGCGCACGAGCGCGTCGCCGATGATCGTGGATCGAAGGTGGCCGACGTGCATTTCCTTGGCGATGTTCGGCTGGCTGTAGTCGATCACCGTGACGCCGGGCTCGGTGACACTGTGGACACCCAGCCGGATGTCCACAGTACGGGCGGCCAAGCGCTCCAGAATCGCGCTGTCGGTGACGGTGACGTTGATGAAGCCCGGGCCGGAGATTTCCAGCTTCGCGACGATCTCGTCTACGGGCACGTGTTCGAGGACGCGGGTGGCCACCTCGCGGGGGTTGGCCCGTAGGGGCTTGGCGAGGCTCATGATGCCGTTGGCCTGGAAGTCGGCGCGGTCGCTTCGTCGGAGCTGGGGGTCGCCGTCCGCGGCGTCGGGGAACGCAGTGGAAATCGCCTGAGCAAGGCGCTGCTGCAGCGCGTCGGCGATGGAGGTGACCGTAGCCATAGAACGAAGGACCACTTCTGTGAGAGGGCGGATCCGCGAACGAGCCGCGGGAGTCGCACAGCAGCCGCACCAGGTGAACGGTTGGCGCCGTGCGCCGATTATCCCATGCTCCCTGAGGGCGAAGGCCGATTAAGTCCAGCTGGCGACGGCATCAGGCACTGTCAACAGGAGGAATAAGCAGTGAACTTGAATGATCATCACTACCTGGCACTCGCCATTCCGCTCTGCGTGGTCCGCGCGCAAGCGGAAGTCGGCGGTCGAGTCCACGAATTCGATCGAACGCACGGTGACGAAGCGGCTACGGTGGCAAGCCTGTGTGCGGCGCTCGGGAGGGGAGTGCGGTGAGCAGGGTCGTGAGGAGTGCGCGTGAATTGGGGAAGCTTGCGGCGTCGGTTCGGCAGCTGTACGACGGGGGAGGCGAAGGGGTCGCCTTCGATGGCCTCGATCTCGTCGACGTCGGTGGGCAGGTGCGTCGTTTCCGGTATCGCGGGCGTGATCTTGTGGCGAAGCTCCGGCCGCTTGAGGCCGCGCGCTCCGAACGGGCCCTCGCTGCCGAGGCCGCGCGCCGTCTGGGCCGGCTGGTGGTCAACGGGTTCGGGATCGTCAAGGTCTGCGTCCCTGAGCTGGTTCCATTGCCCGGGCGGAGGGCTGCGCTGGTCTCCCCGTATCTGGGCACACGCATGTCCGCCGAAGACGGCGGGGTGATCGGTCTCTCCGCACCCGTCATCGTCGGCCTGCTGGTGGCCTTGCTCGATCGAGGAGTCGAGGCGTCGGGGTGCGTGCCACGGAACATGTTCCGCCGGGTGGGCGAGACCGTGCTGATCGACTGGGAGGACGCGCTCCTGGTGCCGGCCGGTACCGCTCCGGACGAGCTGACCCTGATGAAGTGGGACATCGCCTGGTCCGACCTGCTCGGGCGTGATCTCAAGTTACGGGAGCAGATCCCCGTTTCGGCGCCGGACCGGGAGATGGAGCTGGACGGCTTCGAGACCGTCCTCGCGGGATGGCTGCTCCCGGCCATGGCGCGGCGGGACGTCCGCGGTTACGGGATCGGGGTGACGCTCGCGAGTGAACTTCCCTTGGGGAAAAACGGATCGGCGAGCGCTGCATCGCTGGGACACCTCGCTGAGGATGTCCTTCCCCCGGGGCTCGGCGTCTTCCACAGTGTGCTGACCGCGCGCCTGCGCGAGCAGTGCGGCGAGGATGCCTACGCGTTCCTGCTCGGGCAGTTGGAGAGCCTGGTCTCCGGCCGGCAGTCGGCCACTCCTTCACTGGAGTTGGAGGGGTTGAGACGGACCTGGGTGCTGGCGTTGTTCTCGGCTGCCGAGACATGCCTCATGCCCGTGTCGGGGTTGCCGCTGGACCAACTGGCCGCGCAGTTAGAACGGTTGGCCTTCACGAGCGGTTGGGCGGCGGCATGCGAGAGGGCCGCGGCGGCTGCGGAGATCACCGGCCGGCTCGCTGCCGTCATCCTTGCCGTCCTGCTGCTCAACGAGGAGTTGGACCTGCTGTTGCGGGGATCGTGCGCCCAGGGTGTGGTAGCCCGTGGCAGTGATGTCGACTTCGAGCTGAGCTCGGCCGAACACCCTGACGGCCACCGGCCGGTGGAGGACCTGCTGATCGAAGTGCTCGCCTGCCTCGGGTTGGCGGCCGAGGGATCCGCCGCGCGCCCGGCTGAGAGCGACCTCGTCAGTACGGACAATCGCACAAGCCGCGACCTGCACGAATGGTTGGAGCTCCGCCGACCCGGCTCTGTATTCCAAGACCCCGGCTGGACAACGGACTTGCTGCTCCCGCCGTCCGCAGGTACTGTCGCTCGCCCGAGCCAGTACGAACAGCAGGGCCGCGAGAGCACTGCCAAGTACCTGTGGTTCGAGTCCCGGGCCGCGTTGGCGCGTCTTGCCTTCACCGCCTCGGACATCTCTCGGATGCCTGTGACTCTTGAGGGGCAGCTCGCTGTCATCCCGCAGGTTATCGGCGCAGAAGACGCGGCCGAGCTGCGCGATCTTGTCCATGCCACCTTCTCCCTGCGGGAGAGGTCTGGCCTGGCGCGCCCGCCGGAGGACCAGGCCATGGGCGAGATCGCCCGGCTCGCCGACCGGCTGGACCGATTCCGCCAGCGTGTTGGACTGCCCGGCCCGAGAGACCTGTGAATTCGGTACCGCCCCGATCCGCACCATTCTCGACCGAGAGGTCCACCGTGATCAGTGACGCGATTCCACTCTCCACCAGCGACACAGCGCACGTCTTCTTCGCGGACGGCTACGTCTTCCACGTCCGCGGGGGCCAGATCACCGCCCCGGGCGAGCCGTGCCCGTGCGCCGGCCCGGAGGCGGTCCACCAGGTCACGGCCTACCGGGAGGCGTACCCGCAGGCCCAGTTGTCCCTGACCGACCAGTGCAACATGGCCTGCACGTACTGCTCGTTCCGCGACCGGGTCCACGCCGACGGCAAGCCCGTGACGATCCCCCTGGAGACGGTGGTGCAGGGGCTCGCCACCCACCGCAAGCAGCTCGGCGAGGAGAACGCGCGGTACAGCCGGATCGACTTCGGGCTCGCCGGCGAGACGATGCTGGTGCGCCACATGCACGAGGAGGTCCAGGCCCTGGTGGAGGAAGGCCTGGCCACGTCGCCGGTCAGTGTGGTGTGGGCCGGGCCGATGGTCACCAACGCGACGCTGTCGATGACGGCCGCACTCGCCGACCGGCTCGGCCCGCCCCAGGACATCAGCCTCGACGGTCCCAAGGACGTCCACGACCGGGTCCGCTTCTACACGGGCGACCGGGGCGGTACCTACGACCACGTGCGGCCCGTCCTGGACCGGGTGCTGGCCCGCCACCCCGACATGGGCGTCTCCGCGGTGCTGACCGCGTACTGCACCGACTTCGTCGCGATCTTCCGCCACCTCTTCGAGGACGTCGGCGCCCGCAACATCTACATGAAGCCGGTCAACGCCACCCACGACAAGGACTTTGCGCTCAACAGCGCTACCTTGCCGGCCTTCCGCCAGGGCTACGCAGATCTTGTCCGAGAAACTCAAGATCCAGCTCGCAGGCATCGAACGCGCCGACTCCGTTGCCCTCGACCCGCACAAGGGCCTGTTCGTCTCCTACCCCTCCAGCTACGCGCTCTTCCGCGACCCGGCCACGCTCGGCCGCTTCGCCCGCTACCCGGACCGCGCCGACGACCCCGACTGCCTCGACCTCGGGCTGATCACCCCGTTCTACGGTTCGCGCGGCTTCGAGTCACTCAAGCTCTGGGCCCTGATGAAGCACCAGGGAATCGACGGTATCGGCCGGCTCGTCGAAGGCCGGCAGGCCGCCTACCAGCGGATGGTCGACCTGCTGGAGCGCACCGGCAGCTTCCGCATACTCGGCACGTCCGACTTCTACCGGTGCGCGTTCGTCTTCCTCCCCGATCAGGTCGCCCACGCGCTCCAGGAGACTTACAGCCGGCCGGAACTCCACCCAGCGGTGCGCGCGCTCGTCTCCCGCTACACCGCGGCCTTCGCCGACCGCCTCTACCGCAGCGGCGCCGTGGTCTTCGACCTCTTCGCCCTCCAGGACCTCGCCGACCGCATCGGACTCGGCACCACCGCCAAGTACCAGGTCATGGGCATGTGCGTCGGACATCCCCACATCGCCGAGAAGGTCGAGCACGACATCGAGCAGAGCATCCTCGACCTTGCCCAGGAGCTGACCGCCACCATGTTGACCGACGCCCGCACGATCCTCACCGCCCCGGCGCCGTCCGACGGCAGTGCCGCGGCGGGCGTGACCGGACCGGCAGGCTGGTGAACACCGTGACCTACCCGCCCGCGTTCACCATCGCCTACCTCGTCCACAGCGACGTCGAGCTCCTGCGCCGCACCATCCCCGCCACGCTGGACGCCCTGACCCGCGGCACCCGCCACCCGTACGACCTGGTCCTCGTCGTGGACGGTGCCGAAACCGCACCGATCGACGAGATCACGGAACTCGCTCACGCCACCTGGGGATTCGATGAAGTGCGGCTACGCTGGCGCACCCGCCACCGGGCCTCCGGCGATCAAGCCAACAACATCCACACCCACTTCGTCACCGACAAGAGCCGATTCCTGATCACCATCGAGGGCGACGTCGTCGCCTTCCGCGACCCGGGCGCCACCGACGTCCTCGCCGAGATCGCCGACACCTTCGACCGTTGCCCCCAACTCGCCCTCGCCCAGCGCATCGACGACCACGACTGCTGGCAGTGGCAACTCGAAGAAACCGGCCCCGCCCTCAGCACCAGGGCCCGCTCGGTCAACCGGGTCTCCTCCCACTTCCTGATCTACGAGACCCACCGGGCGCGGCCCGTCATGGCCGCGGCCGGCGGCATCCCCGGCGACCGGTTCCACGACGACGGCCAGAGCTGGATGAACTACGAGGACTGGCTCTCCCACACCTTCGCCCACCCGGCCGGGCCTGGCATCGGCTACCTGCACCAACTGTCGCTTCGGGTCTTCCATTGCGACGAGAAGACCGTGCCCGGCTCAGCCCACTACCGCCGAGACCTCGCGACCCGCCTACGCGTCTTCGCCGAACGCGAGCAGCAGGCGAAGGAGGACTTCCGTGCCTGACGACCGCCTCGTCCCCGCACCCGTTTTCATCCTCTCCCCGATCCGCTCCGGGTCGACCCTGCTGCGCTGCCTGCTCGGCTCCCACCCTGACGTCTACGCCCCGCACGAACTCCACCTCGGCGGCCTTACCGTCACGGTCGACGACGAGTTCACCGACCTCGCCATGCGCACCCTGAACCGCGACCGCCAGGACCTCGAACACCTGCTGTGGGACCGACTGCTGCACCGCCAACTCACCGAAACCGGCAAAACCGTGTTCGTCGAGAAATCCCCCGGCAACGTCTTCATCTGGCGGCGGCTGGTCGGCTGCTGGCCCGACGCCCGCTACATCATTCTGCGCCGCCACCCAGCGGCCATTGCCGACTCCATCCGCCGCGCCGGCGACGCCACAGACCTCGCCGAAGCCGCCGTCACCGTCGATAAGTTCGCCACCGCCCTCGATGAAGCCGCCGACAACGTCCCCACCTCCATCAGCGTCACCTACGAACAGCTGACCGCCGAACCGGAAGCCACCTGCAAAGCACTGTGCCAGTACATCGGCATCGCCTGGGATCCTGCCATGCTCGACTACGGGCGTCACGACCACGGTCCGTTCATCTACGGCATCGGCGACTGGTCCCCCCAGATCGCCTCCGGACGCATCCAGGACGCCACCCCGCCTCCCCTCGCTGTGGCAATCCCACCGCTTCTCCAGCGCTGGTGCCAGAAGTGGGGCTACCCGGCGTGAACCAGATACCCGCTTCTGCGGTCTTCTGGCTCATGGGCCTGCCGGCCTCGGGCAAGACCACCCTCGCCCGCCGACTCCTCGCCCACCTCCAACCCGAGCACCACGATTGCGGTCTCTACGACGCCGATGAGCAACGGGCCACCGGAATCCTGCGCGAACTCGGCTGGTCCCCAGAAGACCGCATCGCCACCATCGAGGCGCTCTCGCACGCTGCCAGCCAGCACTTCGTCGGCATCGTCACGCTCGTAACCTCCACGCCGACGGAACGACGGCTCGCCGCTGTCCTCCTCGGCCGACGACTCCACCTCATCCACGTCCGCGCACCCGAAGAACTCCGGTACGCCCGCGACGCCCTTCGACCCTCACCTGCCTACCGTGCGAACCCCGCACCTGACGCACCAGAGCTCTCCTGGACGGAACCCGAGCATCCGGCGCTCACCCTGAACACCACCGCTCCCTTCAACGTCTCGGTGAAAGCCCTCTGCTCCTTCGCCGACAACGTGTTACAGGGCAGCGCCGACCAGTAGACGGCCGTCACGCGGCAGCGGGACGGCCCGGTGCGCAGTCACTTTCAGGTCCGGGCAGAACGCCGTCCCGCACCGGCGGATCGACGTTGCTGGTCAACCGTTCTTCGCGAAGACGTTCGGCGACCGCGATGAAGGCCAGCTCCGAAAAGAAGAACCCGCCCAGGCGGTCTGCCTCGCACACCGCTGCGTACCACTGCTCGACCTCGGCCGCGCTGACTGAACCCCGACCATGCCTGGCGGCGGACAACGTTGCCTTCCGGATCTCGCCGATCCGGTCCTCCGCGTGCCCCGACAGTTCGGTCGACCATGTCAACAACGGTTCGACGCTCACCAGCCTCAACGGGCTCCGTGCGAGCAGCAGCCCGAGTTTCCGGCCGATCCGCCCGTCCGAGTGATCCATCCAATTCTGCGCATCGTCTGCGAAGGTGTGGCAGAGCCGTCGATCAAGGTCTGCATCCGCGCCGGCGATCACCAGGGAGTCGAAGTCGACGTGTGCGAGGATCGCCCGCCCGCCCGGCCGCAGGATCCGCGCGACCTCGACCAGCATCCGCTCCGGGCGAGGCAGGCACTCGATGGTGTTGTACGAGACGACGATGTCTGCGCTCTCGTCCCCGCACGGAAGCGGGGTACGCAGGTCGGCTGCAAGCGTCACCACTGGACCGCGGTGCGTTTGGAGCTCCTGCCGCGCTTGCCTCAGGAACGCGACGGACCTGTCGATCCCGATCAGCGTGGCCTCGGGAGCCATCCGGCTCAGCGCGAGAAGCGTCGGCCCGGAACCGCAGCCGAGATCGACGACCTGGCTGTGGGCCGTCGGTGCGATCAGCTCGGCAAGTCGGGAATGGATCGCCTCGGCACTGTCGGACACGACACGACCCCATCCTCTCGTGGCCCGCCTGCGTTCCGGCGACAGCCCATCTAAGACATGTACGCACAATATGCGACAAATGAGACCATGTCCTTCTGGCAGTAGTCGCATTGGCGTGTGCGCATTGACAGGGGATCCTGCTCTTGTCTCGGCTGGCACTGCGCCGCAGTGCCAGCCGAGGGCCTTGCGCCTGTGCTGTCCGGTAGGGGGTCGAGTGGGCTGTTCTCGCAGAGTGCGACGGCCGGCAGCGCGTGCCATCACTGCCAGTCTCGTTTACTCCGGCATTCACGGTTGGCCCCCCGCTTTCCAAGTCTTCGGGCCTTGGTCGCTTGCGGCGCGGCAGTGGCGGCGCGCCGCAAGCCGCTATACGCCGTGGAAGGCGACGATGAACCGCAGCTGTCTGTTCGCAGCGGGGCCAGGGCCATGATGCGGACGGGGACCTCGCCGGCGCCGCCGTGCGGAATTCGCATGTGCCTGATGTCGCCGTCAGGGTGCTCGTAGAAGTCGTGCCGGTCCCACAGCTCCTGGGCCTCGGGGCAGCCCTGCAAGATATCCGCGACCAGCTTCTTCAGCTGCTCGTTGTCGGGGTATTGGGCGGCGGCAGTGCGGATCTGGGCGAGGAAGGGGACGGCCCAGCTCTCCTTCCAGTTGACCAACTGCTCGCGGGCTCCGGGGTAGAGGAACGCCCATCGCATGATGTTGCGCTCGTAGACCCAGGGGTACATCTCGCGGGACGGATTGTTGTGCGCCACGACATTCCAGGCGACATCCGAGATGTACGCGGGGTGGGGGAGCATCTTGTCGAGAAGGCGCTGCATGTCTGCGTCCATGGCCGCCATGGCGTCGGGCTCCGTGTCTCGTGGGGCGGGGGCGCGCCCAGTGGCGTGGTGGTACAGGGCGAGGCGTTCCGCATCATTGAGCCGGAACGTGAATGCCAGACGTTCGAGAATTGCATCGGAGAATTGGGCGGATTCTCCGGCTTCCAGCTTCGAGTACCACTTGACGCTGATTCCAACCAGTCGGGCGACCTCCGTTTTGGAGAGTTCCCGCGTGCGGCGGGTAGGGCTTGTGACCAGACCGGGGATGGAGTTGGGATCTGTCCGCTGGCGCCAGCACTGGACCATGCTGGCGAGCGTCTGATCGCGAGCCGCAAGGCGCTCGAAGTCGGTGCTCATGGCAACCGATTCTAGGCATTGCCGACAGGCGGGTCGGCGCCGATAGGCGTGTGGGGAAAGCCACATCAGCGCAATCACGACATTGTTGTTTGTCTTTCAACAAGTCGCTGTTCTGGAGTGATGAATCATCATTTGACCATGTGTTTGAGGTGGGTGTGTGACGAGCAGTCAATAGCCTCCGACCGTCTCCGAGGTGGCGAAAATTGGGGCGTCGCGGAAAATATCCATTAAATTACACTGAGTTATCTACGCGCGTAGTCTGGAACTCTGAGTTCGCGAACTTTCACTTCCGGAACTGGCACTTCTGGAAGTGAGAGTTCCAGCCGGGGGCTGGCAGGGTGAGGGCTGCCGGGCTGCGGACGGAGCGCTCGGTGACCCGCACCACGAAGGAGAGCTCCCATGTCCCGCTCGGCCCTGATCGTCGGAGGTAGTCGAGGTATCGGCCTCGCAGTCGCGCAGAGGCTTGCCGCGGGCGGCGCCACCGTGGCGGTCGCCTCCCGTAGCGGGCTCGCCCCCGAGGGGCTCCTCGGCGTGGAGTGCGACGTGACGTCCACCGAGTCCGTCGACGCCGCGTTCACCGCGGTCGAGGCCGCCCAGGGACCGGTCGAGATCCTCGTCGTCAACGCCGGCATCACCCGGGACGCGCTGCTGCTGCGCATGTCCGAGGACGACTTCGACGCCACCCTCCAGACCAACCTGGCTGGCGCCTATCGGGCAGCCAAGCGCGCCGCCAGGGGAATGCTGCGCGCGAAGCACGGCCGGCTGATCTTCATCTCCTCCGCCGTCGCTATGACCGGCGAGAGCGGACAGGCCAACTACGCCGCCTCCAAGGCCGGCCTCGTGGGCTTCGCCCGTTCCCTGGCCCGCGAACTCGGTCCGCGCGGTATCACCAGCAACGTCGTCGCCCCCGGCCTGACCGAAACGGACATGACTGCCGCCCTCTCCGAGGCCCAGCGCGAGGCCCTGCTCCAGCGGGTGCCGCTCGGCCGCATGGCCCAGCCGGAGGAGATCGCCGCCGCGGTGTCCTTCCTGGCGAGCGACTCCGCTGCCTACCTGACCGGGGCAATCATCCCCGTTGATGGCGGCGCAGGCATGGGGCACTGACCCGCTTGCCGGGCCTGGGCGCACGAGCGGATGTCCAGGCCCGGTGCACCAACCCCGCCGCTCGCACGCCCGGCGCGCCCACAGCTCCAGCTGCGACCACTTGTACCGGACCCTTTACGAGGCCATGTGACCCAGGTGAGGCCATCGGCCCTACCTGTCGACGCCGGCCAGAGATCTGACGAGGCTGGCCGGTCCCGACACTGCACATCTGCGAGACTCCCGTGCCTTCTCCTGCAATACCAGCGCTCCCGATGCCCTGCCAGCAGGCATCCCCGGCGGCCGGTGCCCACGCCCGCGTCCTGACCGTTCTGCGGGCGGTCACCCAGCGCGGCGGCGTCCAGGGCGTACTCGACCTCACCAGGTCCACCGGCATCCCCGACTCCACAGTCCACCGCATCCTCCAGGCCGGCGTGGAGACCCGCACTGTCGACCAGGTCGGCCGTGGCCGCTACCGGCCGGGTCCCGCCATGATCGAGATGGCCCTGCAGGCCATGACCTCTGCCCCCGCGGAGGCCGACGTCCAGCAGATGCTCGACGACCTCCAGCGAAACACCGGCGGCGTCGCCCTGCTGTTCACGGTCACTGGCTTCGGCGGTCTGCGCCGCCTGTGCACCGACTACACGCTGGGCGACGGCGACCCCGAGACCCGCAAGGTCCTGACCTACCAACTCGGTTCCATCCCGCGCTCACTGCGGGTCGGAGCATCCGGACGCGTGATCCTGGCCCACCTGCCGACCCACATGCAGGAGACGGTGCTTGCCGAGGGGCCGCCGCGGGCTCCGGCCCCAGGTGTGATCCGCGAGGAGGCTGCCCTGCTCGCTTCCCTCGCCGATATCCGCCGCCGCGGCTACGCCATCGGCCGCCAGGAAGCCGTGGCCGGGTGGGACGGCATCGCGGCGCCCGTCTTGTGGGGGTCGACGGTGATGGGATCGCTCGCCCTAGCGATGCCGGCCAAGGAGATGCCGGGCGACCTGCGAGGAGTAATCCAGCGAACATGCGATGCTGCGCGCGCCATGAGCCTGATTGCTGGCGGGCAAATGGTCGTATAGGACGGGCGCTGCGCTTTTGCTATGCCCGAACTGGCGGCCGACGGGAAAGCCTGTCGGCCGCCAGTTCATTTTCTGGAGTGCGGTGGCCTATCGGAGGGTAGGCGGCATCATTTGATGCAGTCCTGGGGTGCCGGAATGATTGAGGCAGTGTGGCCAACGTGGTGCTTTGCATTCATCGATCAAGATCATTTCCCGCCAGGCGGGAAATGGCGGCTGATACTCGTGTAGACGGCTCGAAATTCTTGACCGGAATCAAGTGGCGATCATAAGGTCTCATTGATGTCGCGGGATGCGGCCCAGAATTCCGGGAGCGTGCAGCCTGTGGCCCGGGATTGCCGCAGGCGGCAGTGGCCGGTGCTTGGGCGGGCTGAGATCGTGCGGCCTGACCCGAAGTATGGCCGGACACTTCTGGCGCGGCGAGGGGCTCGGGGTGTGGGGCGGTGTGTGCACGGGTGTTCCCCGGTGGGGAGTTAAGGACTGGATGTGTGGCGCCGAAGGCCCTAAGGTTCTCGTCCCGCCGCGGAGGCGACAGGTGGGCAGAGAGGGGGAGTCGATGCAGTAGGACACGTCCGGAAAAGAGAACCGGCGCCCTGGAGCTACCAACTCCTGGACGCCGGGCCAGCGCCCCGAAGGTCGCTGATTCACTACCGCGCGAGCGGCGGGACTTCTTTTGCACGAGAGGCCGCCGCGCGCGTTTCCTACGAATCACGGAGTATCGCATGACTGCCCTGTCCAGGGGAACCCAGTACGTGGAGCCCAGCCCGAGCCAGCAGCGGCTCGGGGACAAGCTCGCGGGCATGATTCCCGGCGCGGTCGCCGTCCGCGTCAGCCTCACCCACCCCAGCCGTCAGTGGCCCCACCCCTACACCGTGGCGGTCGACGGGCGCGGCGAGCAGCTCATGCTGAGCGGCAGCACCACCAAGGTCGCCGCCCGCTGGGTGCTGCGATCCTGGCCGGAGGCGGACTGGACGCGCCCGCACACGCTGGACCTTGCCACCGGCCAGCTCGCCGTCGCCTCGGTTCGGAGCCGCTGACATGGCGCGAATACGAGCGATCAAGCCCGAGACCTGGGTGAGCGAGACGCTCGCCGAGGTGGCCATCCCCGCCGTGATCACCTTTCTCGGCATGGCGAACCACGCCGACGACCACGGTCGCCATCGCGACAATGCGGCGATCGTCTACGGCCTCATCTGGCCGATGCGCGACGAGATCGGTCGAGCGGACGTCGAGGACCACCTCCAGCAGCTCGCAGCCGTCGGTGCCGTCTGCCGGTACACCGGCTGCGACGGCCGCCGGTACTTCCATTACCCGACGTGGCGCAAGCACCAGAAGATCGACAAGCCGTCGCTCAGTCGCCTTCCCGCGTGCCCGCACTGCGAGCCGGAGCGGTGCGGCGTCTGCAAGGGCCCCTGCATCCAGCAGGCCGTCCTCGCAGCCACCCCGGTGCCCGGAGCCGAGACCACCACGAGTGCTCCCCGAGTGTTCGGCGAAATCTCGGCGAACACTCCGGCAGCCCTCCAGCAGCCGCACGAGCACTTCCCGGTGCCCGCCGCGCAGACGGCTCCGGGTACCGCAGAAGCAGTCGCCCCGGTGATCGAGGCTGAGTGCAAGCCGGTTCCGGCTCCCCGGAAAACCACAGGTCAGACGGCATTCGGTGAAGCCTCCCCGAAGGTTCGCCGAACCCTCCCGGAGTCCTCGGCGCCTGGATCTAGGATCTTGGATCTTGGATCTTTCCCTACGGGGCGCGAGGCGCCCGACGCGGACACCGCCTCGGCCGGTCAGCTGATCGGCGAGTACGTCACGGCCTGCGCCGAGCGTCCGCCGGGCAGCGTGCTCGGCCACCTCGGCAAGGTCGTCAAGACCCTGCTGGACGAGGGCATCGCCGCCGAGCACGTCCGGGCCGGGCTGCAGCGGTTCGCCGAGATCCAGGGCCACCCGTCCCGGCTGCCGAGCCTGGTCAACGACGCCATGAACGCACGAGGCACCGGTTTGGCCCGGCCGGGATTCCGGCCTGACGTGCCCGTTCACCAGGCGTGGACCAACCCGGTCGACGCCGTCGCCGCCTACGCCGAGGAGCTGTGATGCGCACCCACCGCGACCCGCAGACCCTCGCCGACGCGCCCTCGGTGCTCGACCGGATGGCCCGCATCCTCGCCTCCCGGGGCATCGACCAGCATGTGGTCGACGCCCTCCCGGACGAGGTGGAGCCGTACTCGGCGGCGGAGGTCCTGTCTGCAGGGCTTCCGCCGCGCTACCGCGACGCGGTTGCCACGAACCCGCAGGTCCTGGCCTGGGTGCGGCAGGTTGCCGCCGAGGCCACCGCCCCGAGCCTCGGTGCCCGCCGCCAGGTCGCCACTGGCCCCAGCCTGCTGATGGCCGGGGTCGTCGGCGCCGGGAAGACCCACGAGGCGTACGGCGCCGTCCGCTGCCTGGTCGAGGCCGGCATCGGAGTGCGGTGGCGCGCCACCACCGCCGCGGACCTCTATGCCGAACTCCGTCCCGGCTCGGACAGCGACGCCGAGCGGGTTCTCGCCGCCTACAGCCGGGTGCCGCTGCTGATCCTCGACGACCTCGGCGCCGCCAAGTCGAGCGAGTTCGTTGAAGAGCAGACCTACCGGCTGATCAACCGGCGCTACAACAGCCTGCTCCCGACCTTGATCACCAGCAACCTGCCGATCAAGGACCTGCGCACCTGCCTCGGTGACCGCGTCACCTCCCGGCTCGCCCAGATGACCACCCGGGTCGCATTCGAGCCGGTCGACCGCAGACGCCTCCAGCGCGCCGCCTGAGCCGCCGCCGCGCCCGGCCGCCCCACGGCGAGCCGCCCACCCTTCACCGACCCAGCGCACCTCTCCGCCGACGCCGCCCTGCGCGCGGAGAGCGATCGGAGCAACCCCGCATGACCACCACGACCCGCCCTGTCCGCCACCGCGCACTCGGCGACCAGACCTGGCAGGACCAGGCCGTCTGCACCCCGACCGAGTACACCCCCGTCGACCCCGAGGTGTTCTTCCCCGGTCCTGAGGACACGGCCGCGATCACCACCGCCAAGGCGCTGTGCGCCCAGTGCCCGGTCGCCCGCGCCTGCCTGGACGCCGCGCTGGAGACGGGCGACACCCACGGCATCCGGGGCGGCCTCACCGAGGAGGAGCGCGAACCCCTGCACACCAGGCTCAACGACCGCCTCGACTACAGCCGGGTCAACGCCGTGCTGGCCGGACGGGACATCCACATCACCCGCGCCGAGCGCCGCGCTGTCGTCCTCGCCGGATACCGCCAGGACGTGCCGGTCGAGCGCCTCGCCTGGCTCCTCAAGATCAGCCCGGAGCACGCCCTCAAGCTCTACCGCGAAACCCGCCGCGCGATCCGCCACCGCCGCATCGCCGAACAGGCCACCCGCACCGCCTCGGCCGACCAGGGCGCCGCCGACCAACTGCACCGCGACGACTTCGGGACGGCCGCATGAGCACCACCACCGCGACCACCCCGAACTCCGCGCACGTCACCGGCTGGGACCGGGCCGTCGTCATCGCCCTCGGCGGCGCGGGCTGCGCGCTCAGCTACGACGCGCTGCAGCAGATGGCCGTGGCCATCCACGTGAGGGGCATGCTCACTTTCGTGTTCCCGCTCGTGATCGACGGTTTCATTGCCTACGGGGTGCGCGCTCTGCTCGTGATGCGGGATGCCCCGTTGCGGGCCCGCATGTACGTCTGGCTGCTCTTTGGCACGGCCACCGGGGCGAGCCTGTGGGCCAACGCCTTGCACGCCGTGCGGCTCAACGAGCAGAGCGCCACCGCCGGCCTGCGGCTTGGCGACTCGGTGGTCGCGGTGCTCTCCACGATCGCCCCGCTCGCCCTGGCCGGCGCCGTCCACCTTTACATCCTCATCGCCCGCGGACCGGTCAGCCCCGTTGACTGGGACGGCCAGGTTGGCCGTGGGGCCGAGGCCGACCGAGGTCAGGTCACTCCTGACCTGACCGAGGTCACCCTTGGCCGAGGTCAGGTCAGCGTCGAGGCCGGACTGACCGAGCGGCTGGCGGCGCTGACCGGCGGTCAGGACAGCGGAGTTTGCTCCGGTGCGGAGCTGCCGGTCAGCCGTCCGGTCACCGCATCAGGCGATCAGCCGCTGCTGACCCCGGTCAGCGCGGTCAGTCTGACCAAGCTCTCTGACCTGGGCGGTCACCCGGTCAACGGCCGACAGGTCGCTGAGCGACCGGCGGACACCAGGCCGGTCACCACCGCGATGGTCAGCCCCGCCGAGGTCGCCGACCCACCGGTCACTGACCGGGACAGTGACCGCCGTCCTGACCTGGACACCGAGGACCTGCTGGCCATCGCCCGGCAGGCCGCGCCGGAGAACGGCAGGCTGACCCGCAAGGTGGTCGCCGAGGCGATCCGAGGTCAGAAGATCCCCCTGTCCAGCGCCACGCTGACCGAGCTGATGGCCCAGCTCCGGCCCCAGCCCGGTCAGCCGGTCACCGCCGACCGGAACTGACCGACACCCGAACGCCGAGGTGACCGACCAGGTCACCCCGGCCGGTAACCCGCCCGCACCACCGCCGAACGGGAGCACCCCACCATGCGCACCACCCCCGCCACTTGGGCCGAGGCGGACTCCTGGCTCGCCGTCCTCACTCAGCGCGGCCACCTCCACCGCGTCGAAACCAGCCCGGACGGCGCCCGCAGCATCCAGCGCGGCCGGCACGATCGCCCCTGGACCCTCCACGACCCCGTCCTCGCCCTCGACTTCGTCGAACTCCTCCTCCTCGAAATCCGCCAGCGCGACACCGAGGCCAGCCGATGACCGCACCCGGCCACGACAGCACCACACTGGCGCCGGATAACGACCCCAACACCGCCCCTGGCGGAGCGAGTTGCCTCCGGCCCTCTGGCCCGGAGGCAACTCCGTTCCTGAACCTTGTCATCCACACGAGCCGTGGCCGTGTCCTGCCTCGACGACCTGGGCAGCTTGGCCATACGCCCGGGGGTCTGCAGCACATAGCGCATGGCGGCGCCCCAGGCTCCTGCCAGGGGAATATGGCACGTTCGGAATGACGCTCCCCGCCAGTCGGGGCCTCGAACTGGAGTTCGAAGGAGCGTGAGCGGTACGGCAACGACCTCGGCGACCCCCGCGCGCTGCTCGCCGTCTCTGCCAAGACGAACCGCTCGAAAGCCGACAAGGACCCTGCGGACTGGATGCCCCCGGCAGCAGGCTTCGCTTGCACGTACGTCAGCGACTGGGTTGTCATGAAGACCCGCTGGGGTTTGAGCATCGATCAACGCGAGGCCGATGCGCTGCACCGGATCGCTGCCGGCTGCGAGGACACCGAGCTCCAGGTCGTACTCGCCCGATGAGCCGGTAGGCGCCCGAGGCGATAGCCGATCAGCCGCAGCTGACCTCGGATCTGAGCTACCAACCTGCTTCTCCATGGTGAT
The DNA here is from genome assembly GCF_042677365.1 of Kitasatospora sp. NPDC127116. NCBI lineage: Bacteria > Bacillati > Actinomycetota > Actinomycetes > Kitasatosporales > Streptomycetaceae > Kitasatospora > Kitasatospora sp. NPDC127116. The sequence goes on along the minus strand of NZ_JBHXTL010000008.1, from coordinate 12,020 downwards.
CTGCTTCGCGGGTGCGGTCGGCAGACTCCTTGCCGAGTACCACTCGCCAGTGGGAGGTCGGGGCTCCGGTGGAGCAGCGGAACCCGGCGCTCACCCGACGTGACAGCCAGGCCACCGGACTGCCTATCGCCAACCCGACAAGCCGAAACGGCCCGCCGGATGAACCGACGGGCCGTCACGAACGATCAAGGTTAGTGCGCTTCATTTACCGGGATTCATACCCCCACCCCTTAGCGAGGGGGTTGATGAAATCCCTCCGGGCTTTGTCAATGGGTGCCGGCGAGTATTCCCAGTCGCTGGCCGCGACCCTGTAAGGCGGACTCCACTCCGCCGGAACCATCGCGTCGCGGTACACCTGGTACCGGAAGCACGAGCTGCACCACTCCCATAGGATTCCGTACGCAGTGAAAACGACTCCCATGGCTACCCGGCGGGTCTCCGTCTCCCGCCCGTACCAGCGGTGCAGGTCGTACGCGCCGCAGGAGGGACACGCCGCATCGAGATCAGACGCTGTCGGGTTGCTGTTGAACGCCGCTCTCCATGCTGCCGAGAGGCCATCGGGAAGTTCGCGCTAAGCAGAGGAGTCGGTCACTTATCGCTTCGCGGATGGGCCGACCCCCTGAGTCAGGACCCCATGCCTGAGATGCCGGAGCTGTCCCCGCGAGTGCGGGGCCGATTTCCAGACGGCCTAGCCGCCGTTGTGCCAGTGGGCACCGGAGGGAAGTGGAGTTCACGGCGATGGGATGATCAAATATTTGGCCCTGAAATTTTGTAGATTGAAAGTGGTGGGCAGGGGTCGACCCTGCGGGTTCGTTGCACCAATTCTTCTGGCGGGCCGCCTGCGCTTTGAATTGCAGAAACGTACGCTTTTGCTTCGGAAATACTGAAAGAAGGTTCAACCTTTCGCGCCAGTCGAATTGCTGCGAGCTGACCGTTCGCCCGGAGGGCGGCCCGAATTGAGTCAAGGATAGGGTCGGGAGGCTGTTCTCCTTTGAACTGCTGTCGGTACATTGTTTGCCAGTCCGCAGTTCGGAAGGTTTCTCCCGGAATTACATAGATGCTTCCATCCGTGCCGTCGACGAGGTACGGTCCACCGCCGACGAGAATGTTTTCAGGAGTCGGATTCAATTTGTATTGCTCGGACTGCCAGGCCACAACCCATCCGACAGCGGTCTGATTGACGCCAATGACGGCAAGCTTTGGCAGCCCTGCTTCGCTCTGCCGCCTGATCAGCAGGTCTTCAATCAGCTTGACGGCTTGCTCCTTGCTTACATTCACTGTCGGCTCCGAATTTTCGCGAAGGGTTGCGGGCGTGCCGGGTGCGGCCTTTCTGGTAATCGCGATTCTATCGCGCAAGGCAATCGCCGGGCTAGGTGTGTGGCAACTGAAAAGCCTTCGGAGTTTGGCGTGATGGCTCTGGATGGCCTCCCGGGTAAGGTTTGGGAGGCCATCCAGAAGGCGGTGGGGCTAGTTTGTCCGCATGATGTAGTAGTAGCGCCATCCCTCAGGGGCTGCGCGCCCGCTTTGTGCATCGAGGAAGACGATTACGCCGTTATCGTTGATTACATTGAAAAAATGCCCCAGGGTACCCCTTCTTTGCGCTGCCGAAGCTGGCTGGCCCATGACGATCGCGCGAGAGCCGTTTCCCCAGCTCAGCATGTCGCTCACGACTCCTGACAGGCCACCCTTTTGTACGAATGGCTGACTGGAGTTGGCGAGGGCCTGGAGCTCGTGAGGAAGAAGCGGATTGTCTGCAGCGGGTGCTGGGGGAGGGTTCTTTCCTGCCAGCAACTGGTCAGTGGCTAAAGAAACGAGTCCGCAGTTCATCGTGCCACAATCAGGGTTGATTCGTGCCCTGAGGCCTGGCGTCGAGGGAACCAGGTAGGTGTCGCCGTTCAATGTCGTACGCACATCGGCGGCCCACCAGCGGCGAAGGGGTGCCCCGCCGCCAGCAATGTCGGCTTTCTCGCCGAACGCCTTTTTCCCCCAGCTGCGTACACCGCCGAGACCGGCAAGAACGACCTGGGTGGCCAGCTCGTCGGCTTGTTTTTCAACCTTGTCGGCGACGTTGAGGCAGCCGAATTCGCGGAGTTTGGCCGCGGCGACGTACATGGCGTAGGCGGGGCGGACGGGGACGTACTTGTCGACGAAGGCGCCGGCGCCGCCGTTGCGGCCGGTGACGGCGTTGAAGACGTCGCCGACGAATTCGAAGGGCATTTTGAAGCCCTTGACGAGGCCGCTGCCTATGGCCTCGAGGTTGCCCATCTTCTCGGGGTCGTCGTCCTCGGGCGACAGGCCGGTGGGGTCGGTGTAGACGGTGGGTGCGCCAGCCGCGTAGGTGTAGGCGGATGCGTAGGGGGAGCCGGCCGGGGTGGCGAGGGGGTCCTGGGCGGTGAAGCGGCCGAGTGAGGGGTCGTACTCGCGGGCCCGGAGGTACTGCTTGCCGGCGAGGCCGGGGTCGTTGTACTGGCCGGTGAAGCCGAAGGGCGAGGTGGGGGCTTCGGTTGCGAGGGGGGTGGTGGCGGCACGCCCGTAGGGGTCGTAGGTGGTGCGGCTCTGCGGTGTGCCGTTGGTGCTGGTCAGGTCGGTGACGGAGCCGAGCCAGTCGTGGTGGTTGTAGAAGGTTCCGTTGCCTGCGTGTTGGCTCTGGGGCTGGCCGAGGGGGTTGTAGGTGTAGTCGCCGATCAGTTGGCCGGTGCCGTCGCTCTGGGTGGCGATCTGCGGCAGGGGGTTGTTGATGTCCCAGGTGATCGTGCGGGCGGGAGTGTTGGTGCCTGTGGAGGTGGCGCGGTTGCCGAGCGGGTCGTAGGTGAAGGACTGGGTGCTCTTGCCGGTGGCGGTAGTGAGGCGCCCGGCGGCGTCGTAGGTGTAGGTGAGGTTGCCGGTGTCGGGGACGGCCTTGGCGGTGTCGGACTTCCAGATTCGGCTGCCGGCACTGTTGTAGAGGGCGAGGTCGCCGTCGTCCTGGAGCGTGGCGTGGGCGCCGGGGTTGGCGGGGGTGTTGCTGGCCCACAGGACGTTGTGACCGGTGTCGTAGACGACGAGGTTCCCGTCGGCCTGCATGGTCGCCGAGGCACCGGGGTGTCCTGCCGTGCCGGAGGACCAGAGGGTCTGGTTGGTGGAGACGGAGGACAGGACGAGGTTGCCGTCGCTCTGCATGGCCAGGCGAACCGTGTTGGAGGTCAGGCTGGCACCGGAGTTGAGGCTTGTTCCGGTGGCGAGGTCCTTGTTGTTGGCGGGTGCGGTGACGGTGGTGTTGTTGCCGTTGGCGTCGTAGCCGTAGGTCGTGGTGGCCGTGGGAGCGGTGGTCTTGGTGAGCTGGTCCGCGGCGTCGTAGGTGTAGGTGGTGGTTCCGGCGGGGTCGCTCTGGGTGAGGCGGTTTCCGACCTGGTCGTAGGAGTAGGTCAGGGTTCCGCCGGCGCAGCCGGTCGTGGTGGTCGACAGCGGGCAGCCGGACAGGAGGCGGCCGGCGTTGTCGTAGGTGTAGTTCTGGGTGCCGGGGGGCAGGCCGGCGCGTGTGGTGTCGACCTTGGCGGGTCGGCCGTTGGCGTCGCGGGTGATCTGCCAGGAGGCGAGTGTGGTGGCGCCCTTGGCGCTGGTGATGCCGCTGAGGCGGCCTGCGGGGTCGTAGGAGCGGGCTTCGGTGTGGCCGTTGCTCGCGGGCAGGGCGGTGGTGGCCAGGTGCCCTGCGGGGTCGTAGGTGTAGGTGGTGGTGGCGCCGTCGACGGTTTGTTGGGTCCTGCGGCCGTCGGCGTCGTAGGTGTAGGTGGTCTTGCGGCCGTCGGGATACTGGCGGCTGGTGATGTTGCCGACGGTGTCGTAGGCGTAGGCGAAGCCGGTGGTCTCGTTGGGCTTGGTCACCGATGCCAGGCGGCCGGCGGGGTCGTATCCAAGGTCCCGGGTGTCGGTGCCGTTGGCGACGTGGACCAGTCGGTTGTCGCCGTCGTAGGCGGTCTCGAGCTTCGGGGTGCCGTCGGAGAAGACCGTCTCCATGGGGAAACCGCGCGGGTCGTACTTGGTCTCGCTGGTGACGCCGCGGGCGTCGGTGGTCTTGGAGCGGTTGCCTTCCTCGTCGTACCAGGTGCGGGTCGTGCGACCGAGGGGGTCGGTGACGGCGGTGATCCTGTGGAGCTGGTCGTAGGCGTAGCCGGTGACGTGCCCGTTGGCGTCCGTTCGTTTGGTGCGCTCGCCGGCCGCGTTCCACGTGTTGGTGGTGACGGCTCCGTTGGGGTCGGTGACGGTGGTGACGCGGCCCGCGGCATCGTAGCCGGTGGTGGTCTTGCGGCCGAGGGGGTCGGTGACCGTGGTCGGGCGGTTGAGCGGATCGAAGCCGGTGGTGATGGTGTTGCCGAGCGGGTCCTTGAGAGACGTCGGGTTCCCGGCCGGGTCGTAGGCGTATGCGGTGGTGTAGGTGGCCGCGGTGGCGCCGGTGGCGTTCCCGCGGGGGTCGACGGTGCCGGTCGGCCGCTGGTCGAGGTCGTAGGTCCAGGTGGTCCTGTTGCCCTCGGGGGTGGTGAGGCTGGTCCGGTTTCCGTCGGCGTCGTAGCCGTAGCTCGTGGTCTTGCCACGCGCGTCGGTTCGGCTTGTCGGGCGGCCGAGCGCATCGTAGGCGAGCGTGGTGATCGCGCTGGTCGGGTCGGTGGTGGTGACGGCCTGGCCGGCGGCGTCGTAGGTCGTCGAGGTGGTGCGGCCGTTCTGCGTGGTGACGCTGAGCAGCCGGTTGACGGCGTCGTACGTCATCGACAGGCCGCCGCCGGCCTGCTGGCCGGTCGAGGTGAGGTTGCCGTTGGCGTCGTAGCCGTAGGTCCAGGTGTAGAAGCGCTCGAACGGATGCTCAGGGCTGGTGTTGCCCCGGGCGGTGACTGTCTTGATGTGCCGGTTGTTCTTGTCGTAGCCGTAAGTGGTCTGGTTCCCCAGCGCGTCCGTGACGGCGGTCGGGTTACCGGCGGGGTCGTAGACGCTGGAGGTGGTGCTGCCCGCGGAGTCCTTGACCGTGGTGCGGTTGCCCGCGTTGTCGTAGCCGTAGGCGGTGGTGGCGCCGAGCGGGTTCTTGACGCTGGTCAGGTTGCCCGCATTGTCGTAGCCGTAGGCGGTGGTGTTGCCGAGCGGGTCGGTCGCGGAGGTGAGCAGGCCGCCCGCGTCGTACGTGTAGGCCGTCGTGTAGGCGGCGGCGTTGGCACCTGCCGCGTTCCCGCGCGGGTCGGTCTTGCTCGTGAGCCGGGTGGCCGTGTCGTAGGTGAACGTCGTCTTCTCGCCGAGCGGGGTGGTGACCGATGTCCGGTTGCCCGCTGCGTCGTACCCGTACGTGGTGGTGGCCCCGCGAGGCGTGGTCACGGTGGCGAGGGCACCGAGGGCAGTGTAGGTGTAGCCGGTCTTCCCGCCGGCGGGGTCGGTGGTGCCGGTCAGCTGGTTCAGCGTGTTGTAGGCGTAGGTGATGGTGCGGCCGAGGGCGTCCTTCTGCGAGGTGACGTTGTTGTTGCCGTCGTAGGTCCATGTCTGGGTGGCGGACACCGGCGCCGGGGCTGTGCTGGTCAGCATGTTGCCGTTGGCGTCGAACGTGAACGTCGAGGTGTTGCCGTTCGGATCGGTGAACGCCGTGCGGTTGAACGCGCTGTCGTAGGTGTAGCGGGTGGTCTTGCCGTAGGGGTCGGACTGCCAGCTGATGACGCCGCCGGAGTAGGCGTGGGTCCAGATGCCGCCGTCCGGGTGGGTCACATACGTCGTGGAGTTGGCGGTGTCGTAGCTGAACGTCGTTGTGCCGCCGAGGGCGTCGACCTGGCCGGCGACCCGGCCGGAGCCGTCGTAGGTGTTGGCGGTCACGACGTGGCCGAGCGGGTCGGTGACGGTGCTGAGCCGTCCGTTCGCGTCGTAGCCGTAGGAGGTGCTCTGGCCGCGCAGGTCACGGACACCGGTGACCAGGTTGCCGGTGTACTGGTAGGCGACCGTGCGCTGACCGGGAACGGTCATGCTGGTGAGCAGCCCGCCGGTGTAGGCGAGGCCGACAGTGCGGCCGGCGCCGTCGGTGATGCCGGTCAGCTGGCTGCCCGTGTACGACATCGTCAGCCCGATACCGGCAGCATCGACCATCGCGGTGAGCCGGCCATTCGAGTCGAACATCAGCTGACGCCGATCGGGCGTGGTCAGCCGATATCCGGCGCCCTGCTTCTGCAGAACCGAGCGGACATAAGGGCGTGTGGCCTTCAGCGAACCGTCGGTCTGGACCGCGTAGTCGACCTGAGAGCCGTCCTCGGCCCGGAAGGTGACCACCGACTGGCCCAGGACCAGGGAGGCCGAGTACGGGAACACCCAGCCCTTGCCGAGCACACCCGAGGCCGTCGAGGAGGAGGAAGAGTAGCTTCGGGTCAGCCGGAACGGCTGGCCGGGGCCGGGCAGTTCGGCGTCCGTGACCGCCTCGCCGAAAGCACCTGTTGAGGTGTTGACCGGGTCGGCACAGTACTTGACCAGGCTCAGCACGATCCCGGTGCTGGACGGCGAGTCCGGGCACGCCAGCGACACGTTGTCCGGCACACCGACGATCGGCACCGGCGGGGCCGCGACCGACGTCAGCTCGTCCGAGCTCCCGTCCGCGTACCCATACCGGACCTTCACGTAGTAGTTCACACCGCGCTGGATCGGAGCGTCGAGGGAGCACCACCCGGTGGCCTCGTACACCATCCACTGACTGGCACCCGGCATCAGAGCGTTGTCAGAAGCCCGGTGAAACGTGACCACGACATCCCCGCGGCTGTTCGCCCGCAGCTCAGCCGGGAGATCCGTGTTGAAGTCCCAGGTCGCACACCACGAAAGTCCGGTGTTCCCGCTCTGGTAATTATCGACGAACGTCCGGAGATTGGCGATATACGGGTGACCCGCAGGCCAGCCCGCCGCAGCACCCTCCCCGTCACGGGCAGAGCGCGCGGACGCCGACTGTACCTTGTCCGCAGACCAGGCCCGCGACTCCTCCTCCGTCAGGCTGCGGTAGCCCTCAGTCCCCGGACCCGCGATGCGCTCCGCGACCGGCTTCGGCAGCGGGCCAGCGGGCCCTTCCGTCTTGAGCTCGTGGGCCTGGCGCTGCTTCTGCCCCATCGACCAGGGGACCGGCGGCGCAGCGGCCTGAGGGGCCGCACCGCCATGGCTGCTCGCGCCACCGTCTGGATTCTTCCCCGGCTCAGCCCACGACGGCGGTGTCAGAACCAGTGAAACAAGGGCCAATAACAGAAACCCGAGTAATGACCTACGGAGGTTGTGCCTCATATTTGAAGCGATCCCTTCGCGCGCAGATTGTGACGCTGCAGACCAGCGCCGGGATGATCATGCGAGAGCGCGACTTGGATCGCGGAGCGATAGTCGGGGATCGACTGAAACTGGGCGGCGGATGGCTTAGAGCCAAGGGCATGTATACGGACAGATCCGATATAGCTGTCGTTCTGAATCAGTCGTTGCCGCGCCGCCGCCGACGAACAGCTCCACGGCGCCGATGTGGCGCAGGTGGGCCTCCATGCGGGCGGTGCTGCGGGGGCGAGGGCGGCGCCTCGGCCTGGACGTCGGCAAGCGCGACCACTACGGCCGCGGCCTGACCGTCGGCGGCAAGACCGTGTTCGACAAGCGGCTGCCCAACAGCGAACCGAAACTGCGGGCCGTCTTCGACAAGCTCACTGCCGTCAACAACCACGGCGGCCCCCGGCGACTATGCGGTCCTCGGTTACGATGCGATTCTCGACTGCCTGCTCGGCGACAAGGACCTGGTGGTGCACTGGCCGGATCCGGTTTGTCGCGACGGCCGGCCGAGCAAGGCGTTCGGAAGGAACAAAGCAAAATGGACGAACGAATGCTGACGAAGGGCGTTGAAGCCAGGTACCGGAAGGGCCACGGGAAGGCGCCGGTCGTCATCACCACCCTGGAGGGCGTCGATGCGTTCGTCGACGACCTCCTGGACGGGGAGGATGACTGCTGCACCCTGGCGGAGGTGTACTCACAGGACCGGGAACTGCATTCGTCGGGGTTCCCGGATCACCAGCTCGTGGTCGGTGCGGACAGGAGTCTTGACCTGGGGCTCGTGTCGTACATGGACCAGAAGAGGAACTTCACCTCGGTCGGAGCGCCGGAGACCCGGACCAGGCCCACGTACCACTTCGTGTGGAACATGACCCAGTTCGCCGACCACTCGGAGATCCCGATACCGCTCGTCCGCCAGGCGGTGAAGGAGTTCCTGACCTCGGGCGGACAGCGTCCCACCTGCATCGAGTGGCAGCCTGAGACCTTCGGCGCATAGTGCCCAACTGTGGTGGCATGTCGGCTCCCTCCGGATTCGGAGGAAGCCGACATGTCTTCCGGGGCAGGCCGAGTTCGGTGGTGCGTTTTGCGGAGCGGGTCGAGGACCCGCAGGGGGCGGGGGTGATCCGTCCGCGTAGGCGATGGTGAGACCTCAGCCGGCCGTCGGGGCGGGCGGCCATGGGGACGGCCCTGTGGCGGTGGTCGGCGGCTACACGACGAACGCTGTGCGGTCCTCCTTCTCGGCCGGGTCGAGTCCCCGGTCGGGGTGGTAGGCGCCGTTCCACAGCAGGAGGTCGCCGATCACGGGTTCGGCGAGCCCGTCGGCGAGCGCGGCCTGGGCTTCGTGGCGGGGGAGCGAGGCGGTGTGGGGTTGCAGGCGGCGCAGGGGTTCGGGGCCGCTCGGGAAGGGGGAGCGCAGCGCGGCGATGTCGGCCTCGATGGCGTCCCGGTCGGCTTCGTCGCGGACGACGACGACAGGCCGGCTGTACTCGTCGTTGATCATCCGGAACGCTAGGTCGACGGCGGGGAACTCCAAGCGGGTGCGCAGGTCGTCGATGTCGCCGCCCATGGCGGCTGGGGTGCTGCCGTGGAGGGTGTAGCGCAGCTGGTAGTAGCGGTTGAGGGCGTCGAGGTCGTCGGGTTGGGCGAGGCCGGGGCCGATGTGGGCCGCGGTGGCTTTGAGGGCGGCCTCGTAGAGGTTGTCGCGGGGCTGGCCGGCGTCGTGGATGTGGAACACGACGACGGTGCCCTGCACAAGCCGGCCGTCGCGGTTGCAGCGGCCGGCGGCCTGCTGGAGGGATTCCGCGGGGGCCCAGGCCCGGAGGACCCGGGGGAAGTCGAGGTCGACGCCGGCCTCGATGAGCTGGGTCGAGACCACGTGGACATCCTGGTCGGCGTCGAGCATGTCCCGGATCAGGGCGATGGTCGTGCGACGGTGTTCGGCCGTCATCCGCGTCGAGAGGTGGAGCACCGGGCCGGGCGCCTGGTGTTCCAGAAGGCGGTGCAGGCGTGCGGCGTCCGTGGTGGTGTTCACCACGGTCAGCGTTTGGCGGCCGCTGCGGTGGGCGATCTCCTCGGCCATCGATTCCCAGGTGACGTGGGGGCCTTGGCGCCAGTCGTAGGTCACGCGGCGCAGTGAGGTGAACAGGCCGGAGGGGTCGTCGATGAGTCGGCGGCGGGGAAGGCCGTGGAGCTGGGCGAGGGACCAGAAGTCGGGCTGGGTCGCGGAGACGAGGACGACGGTGGCGCCGAAGCGTTCGACGAGCCCGCGCAGGGCACTGAGGATCGGAACCAGCAGATGGTCCGGCAGGGCCTGGACCTCGTCCAGGACGATCACGGATTTCGCCAGGCGGTGGAGCTTGCGCATGGCGGCGGGCTTGTGGGAGTAGAGCGATTCGAAGAGCTGGACCGTGGTGGTCACGACGAACGGGGCGTCCCAGTTCTCGGCGGCCGTGCGCGCCCGGCGGGAGTCCGGGGCGTCCAGGTCCACGGAGCTGTGATGCTCCAGCACGGTCAAGGGGAGAGCGTCATCGTCGGGGTCGAGGAGGTCCCGGTAGATCTGGGCGTTCTGCTGGGTGATGCTCACGTAGGGCACGGCGACCACGACCCGCCGAAGGCCATGCGCGGCCGCGTGATGCAGCGCGAACCCGGCCGAGGCGAAGGTCTTCCCGCCGCCGGTCGGCACGTGCAGCACGTACATACCGGGCCCGCCGGTGGCGCGAGCCACTGCTTGCTCATAGACGCGGCGGCGAACATCGTCGACCGGCGACGGCCGACGCGCCGCGAGCGCGCGCCGGCGGCGCTCCTCGAACACCCCGGCCAGAGCGGCCATATCGACGTCCTCACGGAGCACGACAGGCAGATCGGCGAAGTGCGCGCCGGTGTCGAGAAAGTCGGCGTCCACCACGCAGCTGAACAGCATCCGCAGCAGCAGATCCCGCGCAAGCAGGGCGCCCGGGGAAGAAGGGCCCATGAGCCACCGCGGCAGCGGCACCCGACCGGTAGGAGCGATCTCCGGAACAACCAGGGCGACACGGGCGATCGCCTCCTCGACCAGCGGCTGCTCCTTGTGAGTTCGTGCCTTCACGGAGTCGATGAGCGTCTGCAGGTCCTGGTATCCGGGAAGACCGCCGTGGTGGCCCTGCACGACGGCGGCGAACGGACGCCCGGCATGCGACGCCGCCAGCCACGCCCCGGCCTCCTTGTGAGGAATACCGACTCGCCGGCTGTCGGCTTCGGCAACCTGCAGACCGTGCTGCCAGGAGCAGGAGCCCTTGCCGACGTCATGTACCAGGGCCAGGTACTCGGCCAGCTCGCCCGCGTCGAAGGCGGCGCCGAACTGCCGTGCCAGGGCTGCGGATCCGCGCAGGTGATCCTCCAGAGTGTGGCGCCGGCCTGATAGGTTCCGGCTGTGTGCCCACAGTGGCGTCACATCGCTGCTTGAGTCCTCCATACCGATCAGATTTCCCATGACCGGACCCTACTGTCGTCGGCAGGCTGGCAGAGGGTGGTTCGGAACCCGGAGCATGCAGGCGACACGCGCTTCACGCCGAAGCAGTATGTCCTGTTTGGATATGTCTGGGCCTCTGGGATGCTTCGTCATCCTGTATCGGATCGCTAGTTGTCGCTGGTCAGCCGGCGTGGCGGTCGCCCCCCGGGGCGGCCGAGGATCGCAACTTCCGCTCGATCCCCAGGAACGCCCCGGCCCCGGAGTGGCGGTCGCCCCCCGGGGCGGCCGAGGATCGCAACCCCGGCGTAGCGGACGCGCTGGAGGCGGTCAGGGGTGGCGGTCGCCCCCCGGGGCGGCCGAGGATCGCAACCCGCCGCCCATGAAGCCGCCGAGCTTGGAGGCCCCAGGTGGCGGTCGCCCCCCGGGGCGGCCGAGGATCGCAACGGCTCCGGCGGCGGATCGCCGCAGCCGACGAACCCGGGTGGCGGTCGCCCCCCGGGGCGGCCGAGGATCGCAACATGTTGGCCCAGGCGGCCTGCATCAGGCAGTCGTAGTGGCGGTCGCCCCCCGGGGCGGCCGAGGATCGCAACCCCTCGCGGAGCTCGGCCTCGGTGCGGCGGGCGACGGTGGCGGTCGCCCCCCGGGGCGGCCGAGGATCGCAACAGTTGAACGTTCTTTTGCCTGCAGCCCGAGGGGTTGTGGCGGTCGCCCCCCGGGGCGGCCGAGGATCGCAACCCGGACGGCCGGCCGATGATCTGGACGAAGTGGGACGTGGCGGTCGCCCCCCGGGGCGGCCGAGGATCGCAACCGCTTCTTCGGGCGACGGCATGCGGGCGGAGACGCTGTGGCGGTCGCCCCCCGGGGCGGCCGAGGATCGCAACTCGTTCGCAGCCGTGCCCCGTCCCCGGGGCCTCCCGGGTGGCGGTCGCCCCCCGGGGCGGCCGAGGATCGCAACTCTCGCGCCCCGGGCGGCATCATCGCGGACACCTACGTGGCGGTCGCCCCCCGGGGCGGCCGAGGATCGCAACTCCGTCGGGCCCGCCGTCACCGACGCACGCAGGAACGTGGCGGTCGCCCCCCGGGGCGGCCGAGGATCGCAACTGCGTGTCGGCTGGACAACTCGGCCTCCGCTCGGAGGTGGCGGTCGCCCCCGGGGCGGCCGAGGATCGCAACCCGCCGACCGGCTTTCCAGCTCCAGGACCACCGGCGGGTGGCGGTCGCCCCCCGGGGCGGCCGAGGATCGCAACCCGTAATACATGACGACGTGATAAGCGTCGGCCCCGCGTGGCGGTCGCCC
>NZ_JBHXTL010000007.1:85986-141538 GCF_042677365.1 Kitasatospora sp. NPDC127116 | reverse complement strand
CACGCTGTTGAGTTCTCAAGGAACGGACGCTTCCTTCGGACCGCCTTCCAGCGGACCCTCCGGGCTTCGTTCTTTCGTGTTTCCAGCTTATCAGACGCTTTCCGCTCCGTTTTCCGGAGTTTCATTCATCGGATTCGCTTTCCGCCTTGCCGCCCCGGTCTCCCGCGGCGACTCCGGAACTGTACGGGGACCGGCCCGCCACATGCAAATCGTCCCGCCCCGCTGACGCGGGACGGGACGATCCGTGGTTCGGGCACCGTCAGGCGCGGCCCATCTCCTCGGCGATGGCCGCCGCGAAGGCGTCGATGTCGGCCTCCGTGGTGTCGAAGGCGCACATCCAGCGGACCTCGCCGGTGTGCTCGTTCCAGAAGTAGAAGCGGTAGCGCTTCTGGAGCCGCTCGCTCACCTCGCGCGGGAGGATCGCGAACACCGCGTTCGCCTGGACCGGGCGGACCACCTCGACGCCGTCGATCTTCCGGACCGCTGCCTCCAGGCGGCTGGCCATCGCGTTGGCGTGGCCGGCGTTGCGGAGGTAGAGGTCGCCGGAGAGCAGCGCCTCGAACTGGACCGAGACGAAGCGCATCTTCGACGCGAGCTGCATCGAGGTCTTGCGCAGGTACTTGATGTTGCGCACCCGCTCCGGGTTGAGCACCACCACGACCTCGCCGAACAGCAGGCCGTTCTTCGTCCCGCCGAAGGAGAGCACGTCGACACCGACGTCGGTGGTGAAGTCGCGCAGCGGCAGGCCGAGCGAGGCGGCGGCGTTGGCCAGTCGGGAGCCGTCCACGTGGACGAGCATGCCCAGCTGGTGGGCGTGCTCGGTGATCGCGCGGATCTCGTCGGGGGTGTAGAGGGTGCCGAGCTCGGTGCTCTGGGTGATGGAGACCGCGAGCGGCTGCGCGCGGTGCTCGTCGCCGAAGCCCCAGGCCTGCTGGTCGAGCAGCTCGGGGGTGAGCTTGCCGTCCGGAGTGGGGACGGTGAGCAGCTTGATGCCGCCCATCTTCTCCGGGGCGCCGCCCTCGTCGACGTGGATGTGGGCCGACTCCGCGCAGACCACCGCGCCCCAGCGCGGGAGCAGCGACTGGAGGGCGACCACATTGGCGCCGGTGCCGTTGAAGACGGGGTAGGCCTCCGCCTTCTCGCCGAAGTGGCGGCGGAAGACGTCCTGGAGGTGGGCCGTGTAGTCGTCCTCGCCGTAGGCGATCTGGTGACCGCCGTTGGCGAGGGCTATCGCGGCGAGGACCTCCGGGTGCACGCCGGCGTAGTTGTCGCTGGCGAAGCCGCGGACGGCGGGGTCGTGCCGCCGTACCGCGTCCGTACGGGTGAGGTCGGTCATCGGGCTGTCAGCCACAGGTGCTGTCCGTTCAGTTCTGCTGCGGGGCGGTCCCAGAGGCCCGCCAGGTGGCCGGCGAGGTCGGTGGTGTCCGTGAAGCCGGCGAACTTCGCCTCCGGCTTCTCGGCCCGCATTTCGGGGCTGACCAGCGCCTTGATGACCAGGATCGCAGCCGCGGCGGTGGGCTCGCCGTCGGGGTCGGTGGTCTCCTTCTTGAAGGAGTCCGCCATGGCGAGGGTCCACGCCTCGGTGGCGGCCTTGGCGGCCGCGTAGGCGGCGCCGCCGGCGGTGGGCTTGTGCGCGGCCGCGGCGGAGATCATCGCGTAGCGGCCGGCGGTGCTGCGGACCAGCGCGGGCTGGAAGGCCAGCGAGGTGTGCTGGAGGGTCCGCACGACGGTGTCGTGCAGGAAGTCCCAGTCGTCCAGCCGGGTGTCGAAGAAGGTCTTGCTGCCGCGCCAGCCGCCGACCAGGTGGAACAGGCCGTCGACGTGGCCGTGCTCCGACTCCAGGTGGTCGGCCCAGTCGTGGACCTCCTGCGGGTCGAGCAGGTCGATCACCTGGCCGCTGACCTTGGCGCCGCGGACGGCCACCCGGGTGGCGTCCAGGGCGGACTCCAGGCGCTGGGCGTCGATGTCGGCGCCGATCACGGTGGCACCGTCGGCGGTGAGGCGGCGCAGCACGGCGCGGCCGGCCGGGCCGCTGGCTCCGGCGACGGCGATGACCTTGCCGGCCAGCGGGGCGTTGGTGGAGGTGGTCACGCGGCGGCTCCCTGGATCCCGGCGCCGGTGATGCCGGCGGTGGCGGCGATGACGCCGCTCAGCTTCTTGTTGAGGGCTTCGTAGAACATGCTCAGCGGGAACTCGTCCGGGAGCACGGCGTCGCACAGGGCCTTGTTGAGGGCCTTGCCGTCGGTGATGTCGAGCGGCAGCGCCTCGGAGCCCTTCGCCCAGGTGGAGGCCGGGTGCGGGGTGAGGTAGCGGGAGACCAGCTCGTAGGCGGCGATCCAGTGGGCCGGCTTCGGCCGGTCGATGCCGTCGCGGTAGAGGGTCTCGATCTCGGCGCAGAGCGCGTTGGTGACCTGCGGGGCGCGCTCCCAGTCGATGCTGAGGCGGTTGTCGCGCCAGCGCAGCGCGTCATGCTTGTGCAGGTAGGCGAAGAGCAGCTGGCCGCCCATGCCGTCGTAGTTGCGCACCCGGTCTCCGGAGACCGGGAAGCGGAACAGGCGGTCGAAGAGGATCGCGTACTGGACGTCGCGGGCGTGCCGGTTGCCCTCGGTCTCCAGCTTCACCGCCTCCTTGAAGGTGGTGAGGTCGCAGCGGAGCTCCTCCAGGCCGTACATCCAGAACGGGCTGCGCTGCTTGATCATGAAGGGGTCGAACGGCAGGTCGCCGTGGCTGTGGGTGCGGTCGTGGACCAGGTCCCACAGGACGAAGGTCTCCTGCGCGCGCTGCTGGTCCTGGAGCAGGCCCTCGGCGTCGGCCGGGATCTCCAGGCCGAGCTGCTGGACGGCGCTGCTGGAGACGGCGCGGAAGCGGGCGGCCTCGCGGTCGCAGAAGATGCCGCCCCAGGTGAAACGCTCCGGCGCCTTGCGCACGGAGACCGTCTCGGGGAAGAGCACGGCGGAGTTGGTGTCGTAGCCGGCGGTGAAGTCCGTGAAGGTGATCGGCACGAACATCGGGTTGTCGAAGCGGGTGCGCTCCAGCTCTGCCAGCCAGTCGGGCCACACGACGCTCAGCAGGACGGCTTCCAGGTTGCGGTCCGGGTTGCCGTTCTGGGTGTACATCGGGAAGACGACCAGGTGCTCCAGCCCGTCCTCGCGCTGGTCGGCGGGGTGGAAGGCGAGCAGCGAGTCCAGGAAGTCGGGCTCGCGGTAGCCGGTGTCGGCCCACTTGGCGAGGTCCGCGTCGACGGTGGCCAGGTAGGCGGCGTCGTGCGGGAAGTGCGGAGCGAGCTCCTGGACGGCGGCGCGGACGGTGGCGACCAGCGGGTCGACCGTGTGCCGCTGGACGGCGGCCAGGTCGATCGAGCCGTCCTTCGACTGGAGCGGGCGCAGCGTCTCGACGGCCTCCTTCAGGCGCAGCCAGGCCGGGTGGCCGGCGAGGGTCGAGACCGGGGCGTCGGCCGCCACAGCGAGCCTTGGCGAAAGATTCTGCATCGTGGACTCACTTCGACAGGAGTTATTTCAACGGGGACACCATAAGTACGAAAGGTTCTCCTGTTCAAGAGGGCCAGGACCGGCAAAGCTCCGGTGCACCGCCCCTCCGGCGCCCAAACCTTCGACGGGAGGCGGGTTGTCCGGCATGTGGACAGTGATCTGGATGTTCTGGACAGATGCGCTGTTCTGATGCGAACCTCCCCGCATGCTCCCGGCGGTGATCACGGTGGCCGAACGCCACGACAGCCCCTTCCGGGCGCCCTCCCGTCGGCACGTCTGCCGTCGCTGTCGCGCGCGCGGCCTGAGCTGCCGCTGTCGCCGCTGCTGTTGACCGGCCTGCCGCCGCCCCGGCTGCTGCCGATCCGGCTCGGGGGGCGCCGCGGACGCGGGCCCGTACGCCGACCATGCCGCGTGTGTTCCGGCGCCGCCACCGGGGGGAAGTGACCCGCCGGGACGCGGGCCGCCCGTCGCGCCCTCCCGCGCCCCTCCTCGTTCCCCCCGTCCCGCCGGTCCTTCCCTGGAGCCCCGTCATGACCCTCCGCAAGCCCTCCGCCGTACTGCCCATCGCCGCGCTGGTCGCCGCCGCGGCCGTGCTGACCGCCTGCGCGCCGCAGGACTCGAAGTCCGACACCGCCTCGGGCGCGGCCGGGACGGCGGCGGGCTGCGCGCCGGGGGCGCTGGCCACGCGCACCGCCGGAACGCTGACCGTCGGCACCGACAAGCCCGCGTACGACCCGTGGTTCTCCGACGACAAGCCGGAGAACGGCAAGGGCTTCGAGTCCGCCGTGGCCTACGCGGTCGCCGAGAAGCTCGGCTACCCGAAGGAGAAGGTCGGCTGGGTGGTCGCGCCGTTCAACAAGGCGACCTCCCCCGGCGCCAAGGACTTCGACTTCGACATCAACCAGGTGTCCGTCAGCGACGAGCGCAAGCAGGCCGTGGACTTCTCATCCGGCTACTACGACGTGCGCCAGACCGTCATCGCGCTGAAGAACTCCAAGGCGGCGGGCGCCAGGAGCATCGCCGACCTCAAGGGCGCCAAGCTCGGCGCGCAGGTCGGCACCACGAGCCTGGACACCATCACCAACACCATCAAGCCGAGCACCCAGCCGGCCGTCTTCGACTCCAACGACCTGGCCAAGGCCGCGCTGAAGAACGGCCAGATCGACGCCCTGGTGGTGGACCTGCCGACCGCCTTCTACATCACCGGCGCCGAGGTCCCGGAGGCCCAGGTGGTCGGCCAGTTCGAGGCCGCCGCGCAGGCCGAGCAGTTCGGTCTGGTGCTGGACAAGGGCTCCAAGCTGACCGGCTGCGTCTCCCAGGCCGTGGACGCGCTGCGCGCCGACGGCACGCTGGCGAAGCTGGAGAAGCAGTGGCTGTCCGACGCCGTCTCGGCACCGGTGCTGAAGTGAGCGCTGACCTGAGCCCCGGGCCGGGCGGGGAGGCGCCGGGCCTGGAGGCACCGGGTGGGAAGGCGCCGGGCGCCGCCGGTCCGGCGGAGCTCACCAAGGCGCCGGCGCCGCGCACCGCACGGCCGACCGGGGCGCCGGCGACGGAGGACGACTACCGCCCGTCCGAGCGGCGGCTGGCGCACGAGGCGTACCGGCGGTCCCGGGCCCGCCGCTCGGCGCTGATCGCCACCGGCTCGACCCTGGCCACGGCCGTCGTGCTCTACCTCCTGATCGTCAACTCCCCCGGGTGGGAGGTGACTCGGCGGACCTTCTTCAACCTCGACTACGCCCGTCAGGCGCTGCCCGAGGTCCTGAAGGGACTGCGGCTGAACCTGGAGCTGATGCTCGGCTGCGGGGCGCTGATCCTGCTGTTCGGGCTGCTGCTGGCGGTGCTGCGGACGCTGCGCGGTCCGGTCTTCCTGCCGGTACGGCTGTTGGCCACCGCGTACGTGGACTTCTTCCTCGGGCTGCCGATGATCATCTGCCTGCTGGTGATGATCACCGGAGTGCCGGCGCTGCGGCTGACCGGGGTGACCACCGATCCGCTGCTGCTGGGCGGGGCCGCCCTGGTGCTGACCTACTCGGCGTACGTTTCGGAGGTGTTCCGCTCCGGCATCGAGTCGGTGCACCCGAGCCAGCGGGCCGCGGCGCGGTCGCTGGGGCTGACCAACGCGCAGGCGATGCGGTACGTGGTGCTGCCGCAGGCCGTCCGCCGGGTCGTGCCGCCGCTGCTCAACAACCTGGTGAGCCTCCAGAAGGACACCGGGCTGGTCTCGATCGGCGGCGCGATCGACGCGGTGTACGCGGCGAAGATCATCGCGGCTCGCTCCTTCAACTTCACGCCGTACCTGGTGGCGGGGCTGGTGTTCATCGTGCTGACCATTCCGCTGACCCGGTTCGCCGACTGGCTGACCGCCCGGATGAACCGCCGCCAGCTCCAGGGAGGTGCGGTGTGACGTCGAGCGACGTGCTCCGGTTGGAGTCGGTGCGCAAGACCTTCGGCGGCCAGGTGGTGCTGCGCGACGTGGACCTCGCCGTGGCCGAGCACTCGGTGACGGCGCTGATCGGGGCCTCCGGCTCCGGCAAGTCCACGCTGATGCGCTGCGTCAACCTGCTGGAGGGGATCGACGACGGGGCGATCTTCCTGGACGGCGAGGAGATCACCGATCCGCGCGCGGACGAGGACGCCGTGCGGCGCCGGATCGGCGTGGTGTTCCAGTCGTACAACCTGTTCCCGCATCTGACGGTGCTGGAGAACATCACGCTCGCCCCGCGCCGGGTGCACCGCGTCGCCAGGGCCGAGGCACGGACCCGGGCGCTGGAACTGCTCGACCGGCTCGGGCTGGCGGCCAAGGCCGAGGAGTACCCGGACCGGCTCTCCGGCGGGCAGCAGCAGCGGGTCGCCATCGTGCGCGCGCTGGCCACCGGGCCGCGGCTGCTGCTCCTCGACGAGATCACCGCGGCGCTCGACCCGGTGCTGGTCGGCGAGGTGCTGTCGGTGGTGCGGGACCTCAAGGAACAGGGGATGACGATGGTCCTCTCCACCCACGAGATGGGCTTCGCCCGTGAGGTCGCCGACCAGGTCTGCTTCCTGGACGGCGGGGTGGTGCTCGAACAGGGGCCGCCGGAGCAGGTGTTCGGCGATCCGCAGGAGGAGCGGACGCGGCAGTTCCTCAGCCGGGTGGTCGCCTCGGGTCGGCTCCAGGGCTGAGCGCCCCCGCCTGATGGCGGCCGGGTGGGCGGTCCGCTCGGCCGGGGAGTGCGACCAGGCGTGCGACGGGTGCGCGACGAGTATGCGACGGGTGCGCGGCCAGGGCTTTCGCAACGACGGGCACCACTGTGCGCCCCTGTACGCGCCCTGGCCGCGCCCGGCCGGGTGCGGTGATCGTGGACCGGACGTCCGTCGCCGCGCACGGGGGCGGCGAACAGATGACAGCTCACGGATGACAGATGACAGCCGACAGATTTCATCATCTGTTCGCTGTCATCTGTCCGCCGACCGCTGTTCGCTGTCCCCTGTTCGCCGCCCCCGGCGCCCACCGCCCCGGGAGGCCGCCGTTGCACGGACCCACCCTGGTCAACTGGCTCCTCGCCCTCCTCGCCACCGGCGCCGGCACGTCCTGTCTGGTCCGGCTGCGCCGCTCCCCCTGCACCCCGGGCGGTGCGCACCGGCCGCTCGCCCGCGAGTCCGACGCCGCCGAGGCCCTGATGGGGTTGGGCATGGCCGCGATGGCCGTCACCGGCGCCACCGTCCCGCCCGCCGTGTGGGCCGGGCTCTTCGGTCTCCCCGCCACCGCCTTCCTGCTCGCCGCCGCCCACGCCCCGGCCGGCCGGGCGCACCGGCTGCACCACGCGATCGGCGCGCTCGCCATGACGTACATGGCCCTCGCGATGGCGTCCACCTCCGGTCACGGCCACCACCGGGCCGCCGCCCTGGGCCTTCCACTGCTGACCGGGGTGCTCCTCCTCTACTTCGCCGCGTACACCGTCTGGACCGGCAGCCGGCTGCTGCGCACTCCGGCGGGCACCCTCGCGGTCGGCACCGCCGGGCTGCCGCAGGCCTGCCGACTGACCATGGGCATCGGCATGTTCGCCATGCTCCTGACCATGTGACGACCCGCGGGACACCCTCCCGGCACCCCGGAGCCGCCGCCCGCCACGCCGAAGCCCCCTGCCCCTGCCCCCTCCACGCCAAAGCCCCCGTCCGAGCGTGGCGTTGGTCACTGGCCGGTCGAAAGCCGTTCCACCGGGCGTCGCCAGCGCATAGGTTGGCAGGGAGCGCGTTGTCGCGTTCCGTGCGTACTCGGGGAGCCCATCGATGCCTGCCCTGATCGGCCTGCTGCTGCTCGGCCTGCTGCTCTCGACCCTCGTGCCCCGGCTGCTGGCCCGGGCCCGCTGGGCGGAGCGCGAACCGGTGCTGGCGCTGCTGGTGTGGCAGTGCCTGGTGGTGGCCGTTCTGCTCTGCTGCGCGCTGGGCCTCCTCCTGGCGGCCTCCGCCGCCCTGCCGGAGCTGCGCTCGCTGGTGTTCGCGGGCGCGCCGCACGGCGTGGAGGCGGCGTACGGCCTCCAGGAGGCCGAGGGCTGGGGCCGGCTGTGCGCCGCGGTGCTGGCCGCGGGCGGGGTGCAGACGGTGCTGGCGCTGACCCGGGAGGTTCGTACGGCGAAGGCGGTGCGCAATCGCCGGCACGCCCAACTGGCAAACCGGGCACCGGAGTTGCCCGACACCATCGAGACCGCCCGGAGCCGCCGGGAACGGCTGGTGGTCCTGGAGAACGTCCGTCCGGAGGCCTGGTCGCTGCCCGGCCCGGACTCCCGGCTGGTGGTCACCACCGGCGCCCTCCAGCAGCTGACCGACCGGGAGCTGGCCGCCGTGCTGAGCCATGAGCGCGGTCACGTCCGGGCCCGGCACCACTGGCTCCAGCAGTTCGCCCAGGCGCTCGCCTCGGGCTTCCCCGGGGTCGGCGTGTTCAGCGCCTTCCGGAACCAGGTGGCGGAGCTGGTCGAACTGGCCGCCGACGACCGGGCCGCCCGTCGGCACGGCCGGCACACCACCGCCCTCGCGCTGGCCGAACTCAACCTGGACCGCGGGGTGTTCGGCTCCTGCCCGCCCGGCCTGGCGCAGTCCCCGAAGCGGGTGGACCGACTGCTCGCGGGCCGTCCGCGGCTCTCCGTCCCGCACCGGCTGCGGCTCACCGTCGCGGCGCTCGCCGCGCCCGCCGTGGTCGTGCTGCTGGCCGCGGCACCGGGGCTGCACTCCCTGCTGTGAGGTCGACACCGCACCCGGTCGGCACTTCTGACGGAGCGTCAGCCGGAGGCTGATCCGCCGGCCGGGCCGGGACCGTCGCCGAGGGCCTGCTCCAGCACCCGGCGGTGGAGCGGCCTGGCCTGCTCGTAGCGCTCCCGACCGGCCTCGGTGAGGGTGAGCTGGACGCCCCGGCGGTCGCTCTCGCACATCGCCCGGGTGACCAGTCCGGCCTTCTCCAGGCGGGCGATCAACCGCGAGAGCGCGCTCTGACTCAGATGGACGGTGTGGGCCAGCTCGCTCACCCGCACCGCCTGGCCCCCACCGCCCCCGCAGTTCTCGACGAGACGCTCCAGCACCTCGAACTCGCTCATGCCCAGCCCGTACCGGTCGCCCAGCTCGCGGTCGAGGGCACAGGCCGCGGCGGCATGCCGGGCCAGCAGTTCGCGCCACTGCGCGACGAGACCGGCCTCCGCCGGGGAGTCGAGTTCAGCCACGCCGCCACCCTAGCACGTGCATCGACAATTAATGCGTTCACATTTAATTCATTTGCATTGAATGCATGTGCATGTACTGTCCTCCCCATGACCACCGCGACCGTCACGTCACCCGACGCCCCGTCAACCAGCGGGCCGCACTGGACTCCCCGCCTCTGGGGCACCCTGATCGTGCTCTGCGCCGCCATGTTCCTGGACGCCCTGGACGTCTCCATGGTGGGCGTCGCCCTTCCGTCCATCGGCTCCGACCTGCACTTGTCCACCTCCACCCTGCAGTGGGTGGTCTCCGGCTACGTCCTCGGCTACGGCGGCCTGCTGCTGCTCGGCGGGCGCGCCGCCGACCTGCTCGGGCGCCGCCGGGTGTTCCTGGTCGCCCTGGGCGTCTTCGCCGCCGCATCGCTGGTCGGCGGCCTGGTCGACGACGGCGGCCTGCTGATCGCGGCTCGCTTCCTCAAGGGCGTCAGCGCCGCCTTCACCGCCCCGGCCGGCCTGTCGATCATCACCACGACCTTCGCGGAGGGTCCCGCCCGCAACCGCGCGCTGTCGATCTACACCACCTGCGGCGCCAGCGGCTTCTCGCTCGGCCTGGTGCTCAGCGGCCTGCTCACCTCGGTCGGCTGGCGCTGGACCTTCCTGATGCCCGTCCCGGTCGCACTGCTCGCCCTGCTCTTCGCCGTCCGGCTGCTCCCCCGCCCGGTCGAGGAGCGCGCCCAGGGCGGCTACGACGTCCTCGGCGCGATCACCGGCACGGCGACCGTCCTGCTGCTGGTCTTCACCGTGACCGAGGCCCAGGGCGCCGGCTGGCTGAGCCCGCGCACCCTCGGCTCGCTGCTGGTCGTCGCCGTGCTGGCCGCCGCCTTCCTGCGGGTGGAGAGCCGCGCCGCGCACCCGCTGGTGCGGCTCGGCATCTTCCGCAACGGCTCGGTCGCCCGGGCCAACGTGGTCGCCTTCGCGATGACCGGCGCGTACGGCGGGTTCCAGTTCGTGGTCACCCTCTACCTCCAGCACCTGCTCGGCTGGTCGGCCCTGGAGATGGCGCTCGGGCTGCTGCCCGCCGCGGCCCTCATCGCGCTCTCGGCGCCGTTCATGGGCCCGATCGTGGACCGTTTCGGCACCGGGCGGCTGCTGCCGATCGGCCTGGCCTCACTGGTCGCCGCCTTCGCCCTGTTCCTGCGGCTGGACGAGCACAGCTCGTACCCGGGCCTGGTGCTGCCCTCGATGCTGCTGCTCGGTGTGGGATTCGCGTTCGCCTTCCCCTCGGTGAACATCGCCGCCACCGACGGCGTGGGCGACGAGGAGCAGGGGCTGGCCTCGGGTCTGGTGAACACCGCGATCCAGGTCGGCACCGCGGTGGTCCTCGCCGGGGCGACCGCGATGATCACGGCCGGCAGCGCGGGCGGCGACAGCCCGCAGGCCCAGCTGGACGGCTACCGGCCGGCGCTGCTGTTCGTCACGGTGGTCGCGGTGGTCGGCCTGGTGGTCGCGACGGCGGGCGCCCTGGTGGACCGGCGTCGCAAGGCGGTTCCCGCACCCGCGCCGGATCGTGACGAGCCGACGGTCGGGTCGACCGCGGCCCGGGCCGACGTCCTGGCCGGGCGCTGACCCCCGGACCCCGCCCGTGACCGGCCTCCGCGCCGTCGGGCCATGGCGCCGGCTCCACCAAACCCCCGTGTCGGTGGAGCCGGCCGTCTTCGTGGCGGCCGCCCGGGCAGTGCCCGCCGGGGCACGGTATCCCGGTGCGGCTGTCGGCTCCACAAGTATATTGGCCCGGAGCCAACGAACGTTCGGAGCAGACACGATGGCACCTCGCGGGGATTCGGTCAATGAGGAGATGCGGCAACGCTCCCGCCGGCGGATCATGCGGGCCACCGTCGAGCTGGTTGACCAGTGCGGTTACGCGGGCACCACGCTCACGGACATCGCCGAGCGGGCCGGCCTCGCCCGCGGCCTGCTCTCGTACTACTTCGACGGCAAACGGCTGCTCATGCAGTCCGCGACGCACCGGATGATGCACCAGTCACTGGCCGCCACGCTGGCGGAACTGGCTCCCGGGGCCTCCCCCGACGCACGGCTGGCCGGGGCGATCGACACCGTGCTCGGCCTGGCGATGGACCACCCCCGGGTGATGCGCTCGCACCTGGCGCTGATCCTCGACCCGGACAACGGCGCCTTCGTCCAGGACCCGGAGCAGCAGCAGCTCGGCGCCATCCTCCAGGGACTGCTGCGGGACTGGGGCGCGCCCGACCCGGTCGCCGAGCACGCGGTGCTGCGCAGTGCGCTGATGGGCGGCTGCATCGGGGTGCTGCTGCCGGGCGCCGAGAGCCCGCTGGCCCTGATCCGCGCCGACCTCTTCGGCCGCTACGACCTGGCCTGGGAACTGGGCCGCCCGCCGCAGCAGTCCCCGCCGGAACGCGAACGGCCGCCGGCCCGCGGCTGACGGCGGGCGGGCGGCCTGGTGACCGGCTGCCGGGGGGCCTCGCGAGGGAGGGAGCTCACAGGCCCCGGACGGCAGCGGCTCAGCGTTCCTTCAGGATCGAGGCGAGCAGGTCAATCGTGCGTTCCGGCGTGAGGCTGTCCACGCAGAGCCGCTCCATGACCTGGATGTAGGCGTCGACGTCGTCGCGCTTGTCCAGGTAGAGCGCGCTGGTGAGCTGCTCCAGGTAGACCACGTCCGCGAGGTCCTGCTCCGGGAAGCGCAGGATCGTGAACGCCCCGGACTCGCCCGCGTGCGCGCCGAACCGGAACGGCATGACCTGGATCACCACGTTGGCCTGCTCGGCGACGTCGATCAGGTACTGCACCTGACCGCGCATCACCTTGGGCCCGCCGACCGGCCGGCGCAGCGCCGCCTCGTCGATGACGGCCCACAGGCGCGGGCTGGCGCCCTCGGCCAGCAGCTTCTGACGGCGCAGCCGCAGGCTGACCCGTCGCTCGACCTCCTCCTCGCTGATGACCGGCCGGCTCTGTCCGAAAACCGCCCGTGCGTACTCCTCGGACTGGAGCAGCCCGGGGATGAACTGCACCTCGTAGGTGCGGATCAGCTGGGCGGCCTCCTCCAGGCCGACGTAGGTCTGGAACCAGCCCGGCAGCACGTCGTTGAAGCTGTGCCACCAGCCGGACTTGTTGGCCTCGCGGACGAGGCCGAGCAGGGCTTCCCGCTCGATGCCGTCGTCCACGCCGTACAGACTGAGCAGGTCGGCGACGTCGCGCTCCTTGAAGCTGACGCGGCCGAGTTCCATGCGGCTGATCTTGGACTCGGAGGCCCGGATCGCGTAGCCCGCGTCCTCGCGGGTGATGCCGCGCGCCTCACGCAGGCGGCGCAGCTGCGAGCCGAGGAGGATCCGGCGGACCATCGAGCCGCCGCCCGGCTGAACTGTGGTCATGCGGTCGAAACCTCCACCTAGGGCAAACAGCGCACAGTCTGCCATCAG
The DNA here is from genome assembly GCF_042677365.1 of Kitasatospora sp. NPDC127116. Taxonomy (NCBI): domain Bacteria; kingdom Bacillati; phylum Actinomycetota; class Actinomycetes; order Kitasatosporales; family Streptomycetaceae; genus Kitasatospora; species Kitasatospora sp. NPDC127116. Next base: position 128,932 of record NZ_JBHXTL010000007.1, on the reverse strand, counting down.
TTGAGCGCTCACGGTGCCGATACTGACGGATGTTCCTATCAGTTCCGCACTCCACGCACCAGGATGCACGTGCATCCGGCGCTTGCATATGCCAATAGTGCGACTGCACGTGAATCGACTCTTGCATCTGCAGTGAGCGCACACCACCATGGTGCACGTGCACCTGCACATCCCTGGCAATCCCGCGGGCTCCGTGTCGACCCCACGCGCGACTCCGTGCACCGACCCGACGACGTCCCCCGCGTCATCGGGCGTTCGAGTGCGCGCGCGCCTGGTCGAGGGGGCGGCCGAGCGGCCGAGCGAGTCGGAGGTGACCGGCATGACCCCGGCGGGTCCAGCCGTGTCCGCCCCCTTATGGGAGGAGCTCTTCATGAGCACCGGTACGGCTTTGGCGGTTGACCCCCTTGTGGTCACCTGTACGCTCGCTCCTCGCTTCGAAGCCGTCAGAACCGCGCGCGACTTCGCTCGGAGCACGCTCCAGCACTGGGGCCTGACGGAGCTGTTCGACGACGTCGCGCTGGTGGCCTCGGAACTCGTGACCAACGCGCTCCGGCATGCGATCGGCGCACGGCCCGACCCGTCGGGCGGCACCCAGGGCGAGTACGACTTCCCGATACAGCCGACCCCGGACGGCCGGCTCCCGATCCGAATAAGCCTGGTGCACCGCGCACCCCAGGTGGTCTGCGCGGTGAGCGATCCGAGCAGCATCGGCCCGATCGCCCGGGAGGCCGACTTCGTCGCCGAATCCGGCCGCGGGCTGCACCTGGTGGAGTCGTTCAGCCGCTCCTGGGGCTGGCACCCGCTGGGCAGCGGCAAGGTGGTCTGGGCGATGTTCGAGGCGGAGACGATCGCCGGCTCCCCGCTGGACGGGCGCCCCGGACTCGGCGGCCGCTCACCGCTCGACGGCCCCGTCGAGATCGGCGGACGGCATCGGCGCTCGGCCTAGGACGGGCCGTGCGCCCCGACCGGGCTCCCGACCCGAACGGATCCCCCGACCCGAGCGGGCCGCGCGCCCAGGACGGACCATGCGCCGGGCGGCGCACGGCCGGTCGACGGAAGCCCCGGGAGGACCGCACCCCGGGCCCTTCCACCCGGCCCCGCCGAGGACTTCCGGTCCAGTGCGGACACCTCCGGAGCGGACGCGCCCGAAGCGGAGACCGCCGGCGAAGAGGCCCCCGGAAGAGACAAAGACAAAGGCCGTCGTGGTGTCGGCACCCACGACGGCCCCCCGATGATGGAGCACGGCGGTCGGTCAGACCGCCAGGTGGTCGAACTCCCCGTCCTTGGCCCCCAGCAGCAGGGCGGCGATCTCGGCCCGGGTGTAGATGAGGGCCGGGCCGTCCGGGAACCGCGAGTTGCGCATCGCCACATCGCCGCCGGGCAGGGCCGCGAACTCGACGCAGTTGCCCTGGGAGTTGCTGTGCCGGCTCTTCTGCCAGACCACCCCCTGGAGATCGGCGGCGGCCATCCCGTTGTAGGTGTCGTACGAGCCGTGCGTGTCCTGCGAGTCGTGCATAGAAATCTCCCGAAGAGCTTCCGGAGTTGTCGTCCAGCGCGGCGCCCCCGGCACCGTCGAAACGAACGGACCGGCCCCGTACCGGTCCGGCACAACGCCTCACTTGACGCGATGATAGCCGCAGTGCACGTGCATCAGCACGGGACGTTGCAGGTGCACGTGGCCTTTTGTCCGCAGCCGCGAACTCTTCACGGACCCTTCTCCTGACGGTACGTAAACGGACATAGCCGATGAATCGTCGGGCGCGCGATAACCGGCCGTGAGCGCCTCCCCGCTGAATGTTGATCTTCGAATGCCGGGAGTCGCACCCCCGTGACCCTCCGTCAAACCATCCTCATGCTGTGAGACATCTCACGCGCCCCAGGTGCAACGCCGGCCCCCTCGGGTCGCGTCGAGGCAACCACCGGCGGTCGCGCGGGGATTGGGAGCGGAATGTCCGGATTGTAGGCAAAGTGCCCGGACCGGCGCCGGAGACGCACCGGGCTCCGGACCGCGACCGCGTGAAACCCACGCGGCAGCCGACTGCAAGCCGGACGGGCAGATGTCCTACGATCTCCGGCATGAGCACCGCAGCCATCCCGGGCGCGCCACTGCCCGTCCGTACTCCAGGCTCCCGTGCGCGGGGGCGCCACCGTCGTCCCGAGCGCCCCGAGATCCCGGCCGGCGCCCCGGCCCTGGTGCTCGCCGTGCCCGCGACCGCCGGGCCCGAGTCCCGCTCGGTCGTCGAGGAGTTGCTCTCGATCGTCCGCACCGAGCAGAACGGCGTCCGGACCGCGGTCGGCTACCTGCCGGGCAACGGCGGCGAGGGCGCGGGCGGCGAGGACCGCACCGTGGCCGAGCTGCTGGCCATGGCGGCCGAGGCCGGGCTGCCGACGCCCGTCCTGGTCCCGCTGGTGCCCGGCCCGCACACCTTCCTGACCGAGCTTCACGCGCTCGCCGCCGAGTACGGCGCGCCCGTCACCGACCCGCTGGGCCCGCACCCGCTGCTGGCCGAGGCCGTGCACGTCCGGCTGTCCGAGGCCGGGCTGGCCCGGGCCGACCGCGCCCGGCTGTTCGCCATCGCGACCGCCGCGGACGGCGTGGTGCTGACCACCGTCGGCGGCGAGGACGCGGCCGCGGCGGCCGGCATCACCGGCGTGCTGCTGGCCGCCCGACTGGCCGTGCCGGTCGTCGCCGCCGCGCTCGACGTGCCCGGCTCGGTGGCCGCGGCCGTCAACCACCTCAGGGACACCGGCTCGCAGCGCCCGGCGCTGGCCCCGCTGGTGATCGGCCCGGAGGCGGACTCCGAGCTGCTCGCCACCGCCGCCGAGGAGACCGGCTGCCCGTCGGCCGCACCGCTGGGCTCGTACCCGTCGGTCGGCCAGCTGATCGCCTCCACCTACCTGGCGGCGCTGCCCGCGCCGTCCCCGGAGGACCTGGCACGGGCCGAGGCGGAGGCGGCGGCCGCCGCCGAGGCCGAGGGGGCCCTGGAGGGCGTCCGCGGCGCCCACGCGGCCTCCCAGGGGTCCGCAGGGCGGTAGTCGACGTCGCGCGCCGGTTCGCGCGCACCGAAGGGCCCGGAACGGCATGCGTTCCGGGCCCTTCGGTTTTGCTCCGCCCGCCCGTGGCCGTCCCGCGCGGAAGTCGGACGGCGGCGAAGTGGAATGTCCGTTCTGGCCTTTTTGAAAGGAAATAGGAAACGCGGTCGCGGGCACTCGCACCACAGCCGCCGCGGCATCCGCCGGGGCGCTCCGACCCGCGATTCGACGTGCCGTCACACCACTTCTGAAGCGCTGCCAGTTGTGGGCTTCCACAGCAGGGTTGCTTGAAAACGATCATTTACGATCATGTAGAGCGGCAATTTTGGCAGTTCCCACTAAACCGTGATGCGCATCACAGTCATTTGCAGTTTGAACTTAAGTCTGATTAACGTGCTCCCCGTTCGTGACCACACGAACCCGGTTCATCCGCGACGCCGAGTCCTGCCGTCGGATGTCCTGGCAGCGCGAAATCGCACCACGGCAGGAGCGGGGGACCCACAGGTAAGTCGCCCCGGACCGATCTCCGGAACGGTCCAGGGCTAGGGGTGAAGCCGCGCCCACAGCGCGGCCGGGCAACTCCAGCCCGAATCCGACAGCTCACCTCGCAGGCGTGGGAGAGGACCACGTCTTCATGCTGCCCACCAACGGCACTCGTCTGTCCAGCCGCACCCGTCGCGTGATCGCCGCCCTCGGCGTCGCGGGCGTCGGCCTCACCGTCCCCTGCATCGCCTCCGGCACCGCCTCCGCCGCCACCGTCGCCACCTGGGACAAGGTCGCCCAGTGCGAGAGCGGCGGCAACTGGAGCATCAACACCGGCAACGGCTTCTACGGCGGCCTCCAGTTCACCTCCAGTACCTGGTCCGCCTTCGGCGGCACCGCCTTCGCGGCGCGCGCCGACCTGGCCACCAAGGACCAGCAGATCGCCGTCGCCGAGAAGGTCCTCGCCTCGCAGGGCCCCGGCGCCTGGCCGGTGTGCTCAGTCCAGGCCGGCCTCACCAAGGGCGGCGCCGCGGCCGCCGTCGACACCTCGGCGGGCTCCACCGCCGGCTCGACCACCGCCAAGCCCGCGCAGCCCGCGCAGAGCGCCAAGCCGGCCGCCCCGGCCGCCAAGCCCGCTCCGCAGACCCAGGCCCCGGCCGCCAAGCCCGCCGCGCCCGCCGCGCCCGCCGCGCCCGCCCAGGACGGCACGCAGGCCAGCACCGACTCCACCGCCTCCGGAAACCGGAGCGACTGGGTCCAGAAGCGCCAGCAGCAGGCCCAGAACGGCGACTACACCGTGGTCGAGGGCGACTGGCTGTCCGCGATCGCCGACCAGCACAAGGTGCAGGGCGGCTGGCAGCGGCTGTACGAGCTCAACCGCGGCACCCTGACCGAGGGTCCGGACAGCATCTACCCGGGCCAGCAGCTGTCCTTCGGCGGCAACGGCCAGGCCCAGGCCGGCCAGTCCGCCACCGGCAAGTCCGGCTCGGACTTCACCTGGTTCGACCGCTCGCAGAAGTCCGGCCAGTCCGCGAACGGCGGTGCCGTGAACGCCCAGCCGACCGCGCAGGCCCAGACCCCGGCCGCCAAGCCGTCCACCAAGCCGGCCGCCAAGCCCGCTCCGCAGACCCAGGCTCCGGCCCAGACCCAGACCCAGACCCAGACTCCGGCCGCCACCGGCAGCATGGCCGCCGCGGTCTCCTTCGCCGAGTCGAAGGTCGGTCAGGCGTACGTCTACGGCGGCACCGGCAACGGTGGCTGGGACTGCTCCGGCCTGACCCAGGCCGCGCTGCGCGCCGCGGGCGTCTCCGTCCCGCGCGTCGCCGCCGACCAGGCCGCCGCCAGCACCCACGTCTCGCTGGACAGCCTCCAGCCGGGCGACCTGCTGTTCTGGTCCAACAACGGCAAGGACTCCGGCGTCTACCACGTCGCGATCTACGTCGGCAACGGCAAGTACGTCGAGGCCGCCAACCCGAGCTCGGGCGTCCGCGAGCAGAGCATCGCCAACTGGGCCCCGGACTTCGCCGGCCGGGTCTGAGAACGGCGAACAGCCGACGGACGGCGGACGACGGATAACAGCTGACAGATAACAGATAACAGATAACAGATTTCATCATCTGTCAGCTGTCGTCCGATCGTCGACCGCCCACGCCCCCGGGGAGAGTCTGGTCGCTCCTCCCCGGGGGTTCCGGCATGCCTCCGGCCGTACCTCGTGGCAAATCCCCGCGGTGAATCCCCGTGCTGAATCCCCACGGCGAATCCCCATGGCGAAGCCCCTGCTGAATCCCCACGACGAATCCCCGTGGTGAATCCCCGCCCCAACGGGCATGCTGCTGCTCTGCACCCGAGGAGGAGTCACATGGCCCAGGTCACCGTCACCCTCGACGCGAACCTCGCGATCGACGCGATGTTGCTCTCCGGCACCAAGAACCCGCAGGACGCCGTCGAACTGGTCCTGCGCGACTACCTGGCCCGCGGCCGCCGTACCGAGACCCGTACCGGCGAGGCGGCCGACGGGCACCGACCGACCGTCGACCGCCCCACCGCCCAGGAGGGCTGACCGCCCGACGGCCCGGGCGGCCGACCGCACGCACGCACGCCGAAGGGCCCCGGGGAGCAACCGCCCTCCGGGGCCCTTCCGTCGGCCGTGACGGCCGGGTTCAGCGCGCGCAGGCCCCGGTGGACCCGCGCATCACCAGCTCCGGCTGGAACATGAACTCGCCGCGCTGGGCCGCGTTTCCGCCGACCTCCTCCAGCAGCGCGTCGACCGCCGCCGTGGCCATCGCCTCGACCGGCTGGCGGATCGTGGTCAACGGCGGCTCGGTGAAGGCGATCAGCGGCGAGTCGTCGAAGCCGACCACCGACACGTCCTGCGGCACCGACAGCCCGCGCTGCCGCACCGCCCGGATCGCCCCGAGCGCCATCATGTCGCTCCCGCAGACGATCGCCGTGCAGCCCTTGTCGAGCAGCGCGCCGGCCGCCGCGTGCCCGCCCTCCACGCTGAACAGCGTGTGGTGGACGAGGTCGTCGGCCTCCTCCCGGGAGAGTCCGAGCACCTCGCGCAGCGCGGCCGTGAAGCCCTCGATCTTGCGCAGCACCGGCACGTACCGGCGCTGACCGACGGCCAGCCCGATCCGCTCGTGCCCGAGTTCGGCCAGGTGCTGGACGGCCATCCACATCGCGGCCCGGTCGTCCGGCGAGATGAACGGCGCGTCGATCTTCTCGCTGTAGCCGTTGATCAGCACGAACGGCACCCCGCGCCCGGCCAGCCGGGCGTAGCGGTCGTGGTCGGCGGTGGTGTCGGCGTGCAGCCCGGAGACGAAGACGATGCCCGCCACGCCCCGGTCCACCAGCATCTCCACCAGTTCGTCCTCGGTGGACCCGCCCGGAGTCTGGGTGCACAGCACCGGCGTGTAGCCGTGCCGGCTGAGCACCTGCTCGATCACCTGGGCCAGCGCGGGGAAGATCGGGTTGCTCAGCTCGGGCGTGATCAGACCGATCAGCCCGGCGCTGCGCTGGCGAAGACGGGTCGGCCGCTCGTACCCGAGCACGTCGAGCGCCGCCAGCACGGTCTGCCGGGTGGCGGCGGAAACGTTCGCCTTGCCGTTGAGCACGCGGGAGACGGTGGCTTCGCTGACCCCCGCCTGCGCCGCGATGTCTGAGAGTCGCGCCGTAGTCACGGTCCCAGAGCCTATTCCAACCACGTCAGACCGCCCACCAGCCGGTGCTGTCCGGAGCGAGCACCGTCTCGCCGCCGTCCACCACGAGGTCGGCCGAGCCCAGCAGCAGCGTGCCCGGGGCGGCGATCCGCACCGGTTCGCCGGTGGTGTTCACGGTGCAGACGAAGGCGCCGCGACGGAACGCCAGGGTGCCCTCGGGGCTCTCCAGCCACTCGACGCCGGTGCCGGCGCCGAGGTCGGGCTGCGCCCGGCGGACGGCCAGCGCGCTGCGGTAGAGCTCCAGGGTGGAGGTCGGGTCGCCGGTCTGCGCCTCGACGCTCAGCCCGGCCCACTCGGCCGGCTGGGGCAGCCAGGACGGCCCGCCGGCCACCGGCCCGAAGCCGTACGGGGCCTCGGTGCCGGACCACGGGATCGGGACGCGGCAGCCGTCTCGGTAGCCGTCCTGGCCGGCCTGACGGAAGAAGGACGGGTCCTGGCGGACCTCGTCGGGCAGGTCGGTGACGTCCGGCAGGCCGAGCTCCTCGCCCTGGTAGACGTAGGCCGAGCCGGGCAGCGCGAGCATCAGCAGGGTGGCGGCGCGGGCGCGGCGCAGGCCGAGCTCGCGGTCGCCGGGGGTGCGGATCTGGGTGCCGAGGCCGGGCTCGTTGGCGAACCGGGTGGCGTGCCGGGTGACGTCGTGGTTGGAGAGCACCCAGGTGGTGGGGGCGTCGACCGGGCGCATCGAGTCGAGCGAGAGGTCGATCACCTCGCGCAGCGCGGTGGCGTCCCAACCAGTGCCCAGGTACTGGAAGTTGAAGGCCTGGTGCAGCTCGTCGGGGCGGACGTAGTTGGCGGTGCGCTGGACGGTCGGGGTCCACGCCTCGGCGACGCCGATCCGCTGCCCCGGGTACTCGTCGAGGATCTTGCGCCAGCTGCGGTAGATCTCGTGCACGCCGTCCTGGTCGAAGAACGGCATGACGTCGTTGCCGAGCAGCTTGAGCTGGTCGGCGCCGCCGAGGTCGGGCAGGCCGGGGGCCTTGACCAGGCCGTGGGCGACGTCGATGCGGAAGCCGTCCACGCCCATGTCGAGCCAGAACCGCAGGATCGAGCGGAACTCGTCGGCGACGGCCGGGTTCTCCCAGTTGAAGTCGGGCTGCTCCGGGGCGAACAGGTGCAGGTACCAGTCGCCGGGGGTGCCGTCCGGGTTCTCGCTGCGGGTCCAGGCCGGGCCGCCGAAGATGGACTCCCAGTCGTTGGGCGGCAGTTCGCCCTGCTCGCCCTTGCCGGGGCGGAAGTGGTAGCGCTCGCGCAGCGGGGAGCCGGGGCCCTCGCGCAGGGCGCGCTGGAACCACTCGTGCTGGTCCGAGGAGTGGTTGGGGACGAGGTCGACGATGATCCGCAGACCCAGGTCGTGGGCGTCCCGGATCAGGGCGTCGGCGTCCAGCAGGGTGCCGAACATCGGGTCCACCGCGCGGTAGTCGGCCACGTCGTAGCCGGCGTCCGCCTGCGGCGAGGCGTAGAACGGCGAGAGCCAGACCGCGTCCACGCCGAGGTCGCGCAGGTAGGGCAGGCGGCTGCGGATTCCGGGCAGGTCACCCATGCCGTCGCCGTTGGAGTCGGCGAAGCTGCGCGGGTACACCTGGTAGATGACCGCGTCCCGCCACCAGCCTCTGGACGCGCTGACGTTCGCCTCGTGAGCGGTGTCGGCGGCAGGCCGGGAGGTGTCGGCCAGGTTCTGGGTCATGGACGGTATCCCTTGGGGACTAGAGGAGCGGAAGGCGCTGGGACGTGGAGGCGCGCGACGAGCTGCGGTCCTGTGACGGCGTGCGGTCTTGCGACGGCGTGCGGTCTTGCGACAGCGTGCGGTCCTGTGACGACGTGGTGGCGCGCGACGACGTGGCGGCCCGTTACGACTTGGAGGCACCGGCGGTCAGGCCGGTGACCAGGTGGCGCTGCACCAGGTAGAAGAAGGCCGCGGACGGGATCGCGATCAGCACGGCGGTCGCGGCCATCAGGTTCCACTGGGCGTCGTGCTCGCTGACGAAGGTCTGGAGGCCCACGGCCAACGTGTACTTGTCGGAGCTGAGCATGAACGTGGAGGCGAACGGCACCTCGGCCCAGTAGGTGAGGAAGGAGTAGAAGGCCGCCACCGCCAGGCCCGGGCGGGCGAGCGGCAGCACCAGCCGCCAGAAGGTGCCGAACGGGCTGAGCCCGTCGACCCGGCCGGCCTCGTCGATCTCCACCGGGATGGTGTCGAAGTAGCCCTTCAGCAGCCAGGCGCAGTACGGCACGGTGGTGGTCGAGTAGACCAGGATCAGGCCGGTGTAGCTGTCCAGCAGGCCGAGTTCGGAGAGCATCGTGTACATCGGCACGATCAGCACCGCGATCGGGAACATCTGGGTGACCAGCAGCGACCACATCAGCGGCTTGTGCCCGGGGAACTTCATCCGCGAGACGGCGTAGCCGGTGGTGGCGGCGAGCATCACGCCGAACACGGTGGTGACGCCGGAGACCAGCAGGGCGTTGCCGAACCAGGTGAAGAAGTCGGTGTCGGACAGCACGTGCTGGTAGTTCGACAGCGTCAGCTTGTCGAGGATCTGGCCGGGGTGGAGGTAGTCGGTCTTGTCCGGGCCGAGCGAGACGAACAGGATCCACGCGACCGGGAAGAGCGCGATCAGGCCGGCCAGGATCAGGGTGCCGTGGGACAGCGCCCGGGCCATCGGGCTGCGCTCGCCGCGGCGGCGGACCTTGGCGGGCCGGGCGGCCGGGGCCGCGGCCGCCGGGCGGGCCGGGAGTTCGGTGGTGGTGCTCATCGGGGTTACCTGCCTTCGTGGGTCAACTGGGTCCGGGGCCTCAGCCGTTGGCCTGCTCGTTGCGGGCGAGCCAGCGCCGGTAGAAGGCGGTGAAGACGATCAGGATGGACAGCAGGATCACGCCGTAGGCGGCGGACTGCGCGTAGTCCCGGGGGATCTGGCCGAAGCCGAGCCGGTACGCCCAGGTGACCAGCAGCTGGGCGTCGGGGGCGCCGGTGCCGAACAGCAGGAAGATCACGTTGAACTGGTTGAACGTCCAGATCACGCCGAGCAGCACGACCGTGGAGGAGACGGAGCGCAGCCCCGGCAGGGTGACGTACCGGAAGCGCTGCCAGGCGGTGGCGCCGTCCATCTCCGCGGCCTCGTACAGCTCGGCCGGGATCGACTGGAGGCCGCCGAGCAGCGAGATCATCATGAACGGCACACCGGCCCAGGTGTTCACCATGATCGCGGCCGCCTTCTGCGCCCACGGGTCGGTGAGCCAGCCGGGCTCGGGCAGGTGCAGGAAGGAGAGGATGTTGTTGACGACGCCGCCGTCGGCGAGCATCAGGCGCCAGGAGAAGACGGTGACGAAGGTCGGTACGGCCCAGGGCAGGATGAGCAGCATCCGGTAGGCGGCGCGGCCGCGCAGCTTCTGGTTGAGCAGAAGGGCCAGGCCGAGGCCGAGGGTGTAGTGCAGGCAGACGCAGACGGCCGTCCAGGCGATGGTCCAGACGAAGTGCGACCAGAAGCGGTCGTACGAGCCGGGGCCCCACAGGATGTCGGCGTAGTTGTGGAAGCCGACGAACTCGTAGCTCGCCGGGATCTCGTTGACGCCGATCTTGCGGGCGACGTTGAGGCTGTTGGCGTCGGTGAGGGTGAGCCAGATGCCCTCGGCGAGCGGGTAGAGCACCAGCGCACCGAGCACCAGTACGACCGGGGCGATCATCGCGTAGGCGTACCAGTGCTTGGCGTAGGAGCGCTTGACGCGTTCCAGCAGGCCCGGACGCTGCTCGCGTTCCCGGTTGCCCTTGCCGGTGGCGCCCTGCACGGCGACTGACATCGTTTGCACCTTCTCGGGGGGAATTCTCGGGGGGAGCCGACGGCCCGGTCCGCAGTGGGCGACGGGCGTCGCGGGGCGGGTGGCGACGGGCCGCGGACAGCGAACGGATGACAGCTGACAGATGATGAAATCTGTTATCCGTCATTCGTTCGCCGTCGCGCGGTCACCGCCACCCGCCCGCTGTCATCCGTCGACCGGCGGGCCGGGCACAGGGACTACTTGGCGAAGCCCGGCAGGAGCTTGGCGTAGTCGGTGGAGACGGTGTTCAGCGCGTCCTGGGTGCTGGTGCCCTGGACGGCCTTGCCCAGGTTGGTGCCCAGCGAGGCGAACAGCGAGCTGTACTCGGGCAGCTCGGGGCGCGGCTTGGCGCTGCTCAGCACGGCCTGGAAGCCGGCGATGCCCGGGTCGGCCTTGACGTCCGCGGTGAAGGCGTCGGAGCGGGTGGGCAGGGTGGAGTTCTTCTGCGCGATGAACGCCTGGCTCTCGGCCGAGGTCATGAAGGCGGCGAACTTCTCCGCGGCGGCCTTGTGGGCCTTGTCGGCGCCCGCGTAGACCGAGATGTTGTGGCCGCCGGTGGGAGCGCCACCCTTGCCGCCGGAGCCACCGGGGACGGCGGCGATGCCGAGGTTGTTCTTGTCGGCGAAGGCCGAACCCTTGTAGATGTTGGTGATCTCCCACGGGCCCTGGACGATCGCCGCGACCTTGCCGCTGTTGAAGGCGTCCATCATGTGCGCATAGGCGTCGGTGGTGACGTCGGCCTTGACGGTGCCCGGCGCGGTGAACATCGACTTGTAGGTCTCGACGGCCTTGACGGCCTCCGGCGAGGCGACGGTGATCTTCTTGCCCGCGGCGTCGACGGTGTCGGTGCCCTCGCCGAACAGGAACGGCATCGCGTAGTAGCCGTCGGCGGCCTTCAGCCAGAAGCCGTCCACCCCGGCCTTCTCCTTGACGGCGGCGGCGTCGGTCTTCAGGTCGTCCCAGGTCTTCGGCGCCTCGGTAATGCCGGCCTTGGTGAACAGCTCCTTGTTGTAGAGCAGGCCGAGGGTGTCGGTCACCAGCGGCACGCCGTACAGCTTGCCCTCGTACTTGGCCTGCTGGATCAGGCTCGGCTGGAAGGCGGAGGTGTCCGCGGCGGCCGGGGTGCCGTCCAGCGGCTCCAGGTAGCCGGCCTTGGCGAAGGCGGCGGTCCAGCCGACCTCGGAGCGGAACACGTCCGGAGCACCCTTGGCACCCATCGCGGTCTGGAGCTTGTTCTGCGCCTGGTCGAACGGCACGTTGACGAAGTCGACCTTGACGTTCGGGTTCGCAGCCTCGAACTTCTTGACGAGCTCCTGGTAGTTCGGCGCCTCGTTGGTGGCGTTCGAGGTGTCCCAGTACGTGAGGGTGACCGGCCCGTCGGCCTTGCCGTCGGAGCTGGAGCCGCTGCTGCTACAGGCAGCCATCGAGACCGCGAGGGCCACAACGAGGGCAGAGGCCGCGATGCCACGCCGCATGAGAACTCCTTGGGAGGGTGGGGGTGCCCGAGATGTTCGGAGACAGGCGCATAATGGCTGCCTCGTACCGACCGCACCGTTGCTGCCGTCGGGCTCGGGAAGGAAGTTAACAGCGGTGCAAGATCGACGGAAAGTCCTTGCAGCAAGTTTCTGCAAGAAACCGCGATCGTTACGCCCGCGTGTCCTGGACGTTGCCGCTCGGTAGTTGACGGCCGCACCGATTGCCCGAGTTTGCCCGATTCCCCCCTCTGCTGACTGGCCGACGGCACCACCGTGCGTGGCCGAAAGCGGCCTGCAGCAGACTGGACGCATGCGAATCAGAGCCGTCACCAGGGACGAACTTCCACTGCTCGCCGAACTGGAGCGGGCCGCCGGCGCACCGTTCGCCGCGATCGGCATGCCGGAGATCGCCGAGGACGAACCCCCGGCGCCGGAGGAGCTGGCGCACTACCTGGAGCAGGGCACCGCCCTGGTCGCCGAGGCCCCCGACGGGACCGTCGCCGGCTACCTGCTCGCCGAGCCGGTGGACGGCGCGCTGCACATCGAACAGGTCTCCGTGCACCCCGACCACGCCCGCCGCGGCATCGGCCGGGCACTGATCGAGCACCTCGCCGAGACCACCGACGCCCCCGCGCTCACCCTCACCACCTTCGCCGAGGTCCCCTGGAACGCCCCCTACTACGCCCGCTGCGGTTTCCGTCCGCTGGCCGGGGAGGAAGTCACCCCCGGCCTGCGCGAGATCCGCCGCAAGGAGGCCGAACACGGTCTGGACCGCTGGCCCCGGCTCTGCATGCGCCGGGACCTCGCGAAGCCTTAGCGCGCCGGGGCGCCGCCGGCCGGGGACCGCCCGCTAGTTGGTCCCCAGCCGGAGCACGGTCGTCGAGCGGAACTCCTCCCCCGGCCGCAGCTCCGTGCTGGGGAACGCCGGGTGGTGCGGGGAGTCCGGGAAGTGCTGGGTCTCCAGCGCGATCCCGGCGAACGGCCCGTACGGGACGCCGCGCGCGCCGGTGACCGCGCCCTGGAACTTGTTCGCCGTGTAGACCTGCACGCCCGGCTCGGTGGTCAGCACCTCCAGGGTGCGGCCGCTGACCGGGTCCTCCAGCAGCGCGGCCCGCGCCGGGCTGCCGTCCCCCGGCCGGGCGCGCAGCACCCAGTTGTGGTCGTAGCCGCCGGGCCCGGTCAGCTGGGGGTGCTCGTCGTGCACCGACTTGCCGATCGGCGTGGCCACCGTGAAGTCGAAGGGCGTGCCGGCCACCGGCTCGGTCCGGCCGTACGGGATCTGCCGCTCGTCGGCGGGGGTGTACGCGTCGGCGTCCAGGGTGAGCAGGTGACCGAGGACGTCGCCGCTGCCTTCACCCGAGAGGTTGAAGTACGCGTGGTTGGTGAGGTTGACGACGGTCGGCTTGCTGGTGACGGCGCGGTAGGCGATCAGCAGCTCGCCGGAGGCGTCCAGGGTGTAGGTGACGGTGACGTCCAGCGCGCCCGGGAAGCCCTGGTCGCCGTCCGGGCTGTGCAGCGCCAGCCGCACGCCGCCGCCGACCGGCTCGGCCTCCCACATCCGGTGCGCGAAGCCGTCCGGCCCGCCGTGGAGGGTCATGCCGCCCCCCGTGGGGGCGAGCTGGTGCTCCTCGCCGTCGATGGTGACCGACGAGCCGTCGATCCGGTTGGCGTACCGGCCCACCACCGTGCCGTAGTGCCGGGCCGGGCCGAGGATCTCGGACAACCGGTCGGTGGCCAGCAGCAGTTGGGCGGAGCGGCCGGAGCGGTCCGGTGCGCTCAGGGTGTGCAGGGTCGCGCCGAGGGTGAGCACGCTCGCCTCGTACGGGCCCGCCGTGAGCGTCCAGCGCTCGATCGCGGCGCCCGCGCCCGAGGGCTCCAGGGGTTCCTGCCGCACGCTGGTGGCCTCGCTCGCCATGGGCCTGCTCCTCACTCGCGGCCGGGTCGCACCGCGGCCGCCCGGTTCCGGGTCCGTCGAGGGGTCGCCGCGGCAGCCCCGTGTCCCGTCAGCCTAGCGACGGCGGCGGCCGAGGGGGCGCTTCCGCGAACCCACGCGCCGCCTCCCGCGCCGCCGTCCACCATCTGGCGCCCCCTACGACCGCCGGGCACCCCACCGCGCACGGGGCACCGGCCACGACCACCGGGGCGCCACGACCGACCCCGGGGGCCGCTCCTAGCCGTCCAGCTCCTCCAGCCGGCCCGCGTCCCGCTGCTGCTGCGGCAGACCGAGCGCCGAGGCCAGGCCGTCCGGCCCGCTGCCCGCCTTGCGGTAGACCGCCGCCAGCCGACGGTTGACCAGCCCGAGCGGCACCCCGAGCTCGTCGGCGATCCGCTGCGGCGGCACGCCCTGCACGGCCCGCTTGGCGACCTCCCACTCCGCGCTGCTGAGCGTCTCCAGGGTGTCCCGGAAGTCGCGCAGCCCCAGCCGGTTGGGCCGCAGGCCGTAGTTGGCCAGCTCCCGCCGGGCCCGGTCGACCAGCCCCTCCGCGGAACAGTGCTGAGCCAGTTCGATGCCCTGGTACAGGTACTCCTGGGCGTCCTCCAGCCGCCCGACCCGGCGCAGCGCGGCGCCGAGGTCGACCAGGGCGACGGCGTGCTCGTAACCGGCCGGGGACTGCCCGAGGTACGCCACGGCGTCCTCCAGCAGTTCGACCGCCGCCTGGCCGTCCTCGATCCGGGCCTGCAAGCGCAGCGCACTTCCGATCGCCGAGGCGGTGCCGAAGTTGCGTGCGTCCCGGACCGCCCGCTGGGCGTAGTCGCGGGCACGCTCGGGCTCGTCGTCCGCGATCGCGATGGCGAGGTGGCCGGCCCAGGGCGCCCAGACGGTGTTGTGCCAGCCGCGGACCTCCAGTTGGGCGCCCGCCTCGGTGAGCGCGGCGGCCGCGCCCGCGTACTTCTCCTTGGCGACCAGCAGCTTGCCGTACAGCGAGGCCGCGTCCGGCAGCACCATGGCCGTCGCGTGGTACGGCGGGTGGAAGCCGAACTCGTTGGCCAGCTTCCAGGCCTCGTCGACCCGGCCGCGGGCGATCAGGGTGTCGACGAGCACGCCGATCGCGTCCCACGCCAGCGGCAGCTTCTCCCCGATCCGCTCGGAGATGCGGTACGCCCGGCGCAGGAAGTCCTCGGCCTCGGCGAGCAGGCCGCGGCGGAACCGGGCCAGGCCCATCAGGAAGTAGGCGAAGCCCCGGTGGGCACCGCTCCACCCGGCGATCTCGAACTGGATGATGGCGTCCGCGGCCAGCCGTTCGGCCTGGGCGATGCGGTCGTTGTAGATGTACGTCAGGCCGAGCATCGAGGGCAGTTCGAAGCCCCAGGTGGTGTCGGTCCAGCCGAGGCCCTTGGGCAGCCGGCCGCCGTCGAGGACCTCGTCGGCGAGCGCGAGCGCATCGGCGGAGGCGGCGCCGCGCAGGGTGAGGTCCCAGGCGCGCATGGCGAGCACGGCCCGGTCGGCCGCCTCCCGCCCGCTCAGGCCCCGGCACATCTCGCCGAGCCGGGCGGAGCGGCCCGGGCCGTCCTCCTCGGACTTGCGGAAGGCGTGCCACATGAACGAGGCGGCCTGGAGCCGCTGGCGCCCGGCCGGTTCGGTGGTCCTCAGGGCTTCTTCCTGGCAGACCAGGGCCGCCTGGCCCAGTTCACCGGCGTGGGCGAGCACCTCGGAGAGCCGGAAGGTGGCGTCCACGCGCAGGGCGGGGCGCAGCGGCACCTCGTCGGGGTCGAGGGCCAGTTTGAGCTGGTTGACGGTGGCGACGGGGTCGGTGAGCAGCGCGGAGCACCCGAGTTCGTAGAGCACCTCGGCCTTGATCTCGTCGGCGGGCGGCTCGTTGAGCGCGCGGTGCAGACAACGCTGGGCCGCCTCGGGGGCGCCGATCAGCTGGTGTTCGACGGCGGCGCGGCGCAGCTTCTTGACGATCCGGTCGTCGCCCTCGCCGGAGTGGGTCTCGACCAGGTGGCGGGAGGCGGCGAGCAGGCCGAGTCCGGCGTTCTCGATCTCGGCGGCGGCGATGCCGTGCATGCCGAGGCGGGTGGCGTCCGGCATGGTGTTGTAGATGGAGCTGGCGATCAGCGGGTGGACGAACTCCAGGTTCCCGTTGGGGGTCTGGGTCAGCACGCGCTGCTTGCGCAGCCGCTTGATGGAGTCGCGGGCGCCCTCGGTGCTCTGGGTGGAGATCCGGGTGGCGAGGTCGACCCGGATGTCGGTGCCCAGCATCGCGCAGGCCCAGGCGAAGCGCAGGGTGCTGGCGCCGAGCCGGTCCAGCCAGCTCTTGAGGGTCATCCCGGCGGCGTCGACGGCGAGTTCGCGCAGCTGCCGGGAGTTCTCCTCGACCGGTTCGAGTTCCTGCTCGCGCACCTGGTCGAGCAGGGCGTTGGCCTCGAACGGGTTGCCGTTGACGACGTTCCAGAACTCGTAGCAGAAGGCGTCCTCGGCCCTGTCGCCGAGCTCGGCGCGGATCATGTCGGTGACGGAGCTGAGGGTGAGCCGGTTGAGCTCGTGCTTGCGACCCTTGAGGAGGAGGACGTCCCGCCGGAAGTCCTGGGTCTCGATGGGCCAGTCGTTCTCGTCCTCCCGGAAGGCGAAGACGAGCAGTACGGGAAGTTCACTCGATCGGATGGCGAACTTGGTCAGCCAGGAGAGTGACTCGCCGTCCGCCCAGTGCAGGTCGTCGACGATCATCACCATCGGCGCGCGGCGCGGCGCGAGCTGGGTGAGGACGTAGTCGAGGCCGTCGCGCACGCCCTGCGGGTCGAGGCGGCGGGCGCCGGCCTTGGGCTGCTTGAGGCCCATGGCCGGTCCCACGACCTCCTCCCAGGTGCCCATGACCTGGCTGAAGACCTCGGGCTTCAGGTCGGTGAGCACGGGCTGGAGCAGCTGGCGCAGGACGTGGTACGGCTCCTTGAACTGCCGTTCACCGCCTCGGGCGAACAGCACGGTGGCGCCGTCGCGGAGCTTGGCGAGCCGCCTGACCTCGTGCAGCAGACTGGTCTTGCCGATGCCGGGGCGACCCGAGAAGGTGAGCAGGTCGCCGATCTCGGTGCCGCCGGCGGCGAAGCCGCGGCAGAGCCGGTCGACAGCGGCCTCCACCGAGCGCAGTTCGGCGTCGCGGTCGCGCAACCGGACCCGGGGCGCGATGCCGTCGCCGTCGTGGGCGGAACCACCGCCCGCCCGAAGTGCGTTCTCCTGCTCGGTCACCGTCGTGCCTCCGCCTCGCCCGCTGCGTCACAGCTCCATCACTGCGTGGAGCCGAGGTTAGCGCCGTGCGGACCTCCCCGTGGGGCATTCGTGCAGGCTGGGGCGGACGGTGAGGGTTTGGGGGCACTGTCAAGGGCAATTGCCCTACATCCCTAACATCCCATCATTGCATCAGATACCCTACGGCCTTCGAGGCGCGGATGATCTTGCGAAGCCCACCCTCACCGTCCGCGCCCCGTCGCGCCAACTCCCCCCACCATCACCGCTCCAACAACAAGCGCCCCCACCCTCCGCTGCACCGGGAGTCCGATGTCTGACGACACCTCACTTCAGATTCCGTTCCCGCACCGCCGCAGTCCGCACGGCGTCCACGCCACCGCACTGCACAGGGACTGGCTGATCCGCCACCCGCTGCTGCCCGACGCCGACCATCCCGGCTACGCGCACTGGGAGGTGGTGGACCTCGCCGCACTCGGCTATCCGGACGCCGGCCCGGACGAACTCGCCCTGGCCGCCGACCTGATGGGCTTCTACTTCCTCTTCGACGACCAGTTCGACGGCCCGCTCGGCCGCCGTCCCGCCGAGGTGGCCCCGATCTGCGAGCGGCTGATCGCCGTCCTGCACGGCGCCCGCCCCGACCAGGGTTCCGCGGTCGAGACCGCCTTCGCCGATCTGTGGAACCGCAGCATGCGGGGCATGCCGGCCCGCTGGCAGGCCCGCGCCGCCTACAACTGGGAGTACTACCTGGCCAGCCACCCGGCCGAGGCGGCCGGCCGGATCTCCACCCGGCCGCCGGACCGCGCCGGCTACCTGGAGCTCCGCCGGGGCACCGCGGCGATGGAGACCATCTTCGACATGGTCGAACGCCTGGGCCAGTTCGAGGTCCCGGCCGCCGTCCTGCACCACCCCGTGCTGCGTCAGCTCCGCCAGCTGGCCGCCGACATACCGTCGCTCAGCAACGACGTGCACTCCTACCCGCTGGAGGCGCCGCGCGGGGACGTGAACAACCTGGTCATGATCGTCCAGCGGGAACGGCGCTGCTCGGCCGAGGAGGCCTGCGCGGCGGTCATCGCCGAGGCCCAGCTGATGGTCGACCGCTGCGCCGAACTGCACGCCCGGCTGCCCGACGTCCACCGCGAGTTGGGCCTCTCCCGGATCGAACGCACGATCGCCCAGCGGTACGCGGACGGGCTGCTCACCTGGCTGGCCGGCTACCTCAGCTGGGAGGCCCGCACCGGCCGGTACCACGCGGTCTGACCGGCGTGCGCCCCGGACCGCCCGACGGGCGTGCGGTGGCGCGACCCGAGAGCGCCGCCCCGGCCGTACGGCGGCGTACGGCGGCACGCCGCGGGGACGGTCCGGCCGACGCACGGCGGCTCACGGAGGCACGCCGGGAACAGCCCCACCGACGCGCGACGGCGCGCGGCCACGGGTCGCGGGGGTGCGTCCGAAACGCGCGCCCCCGCAGTGATCCGTTTCGGGACGCCCGCGGAGATCGGGATCGGGCCCCGGGGTCCCGCGGAGATCGGGATCGGGCCCGGGGTCCCGCGGAGATCCGGTCCGGGAACGTCCGGCGGCCCAGGCCCCCGCGAGCGACCGGAAGACACACCCTCCGTACCGGACACGCGTACGGACCGTAGCCGCGCCGGGCGCCCGGCGGTTATCGTGCTCGGCGGCGGGCGCCCCGGCGGGGCGCCGGTCCGATTGCGTGTCCGACCCCTCCCGCCGGACCGCCCCCGAACGGGCGGTCCGGCGTGCCGCCCGTGGCCCGAGCCGTGCCCGGCGGCGCCCGACGCAGCGAGGAGACAGCGAACATGACGGTCTACCAGCCCCCCGGCACGCCCGGCAGCATCGTCGCCTACCGCTCCCGGTACGAGCACTGGATCGGCGGCGAATGGACGCCTCCGGTGCGCGGCGAGTACTTCGGCAACCCGACCCCGGTCACCGGCGAGGTGTTCACCGAGGTCGCCCGGGGCACCGCCGAGGACATCGAGGCCGCGCTGGACGCGGCCCACGCCGCGGCCCCGGCCTGGGGCCGCACCTCCGCCGCCGAGCGCGCGCAGGTCCTGCTGCGGATCGCGGACCGGATGGAGACCAACCTGGAGCAGCTGGCCGTCGCGGAGAGCTGGGAGAACGGCAAGCCGGTGCGCGAGACGCTGGCCGCCGACCTCCCGCTCGCGGTCGACCACCTGCGCTACTTCGCCGGTGCGCTGCGGGCCCAGGAGGGCAGCCTCTCCCAGCTGGACGAGGACACCGTGGCGTACCACTTCCACGAGCCGCTGGGCGTGGTCGGCCAGATCATCCCGTGGAACTTCCCGATCCTGATGGCGGTCTGGAAGCTCGCCCCGGCGCTCGCCGCCGGCAACGCGGTGGTGCTCAAGCCCGCCGAGCAGACCCCGGCCTCGGTGCTGCTGCTCGCCGAGCTGACCGCCGACCTGGTGCCGCCCGGCGTGGTCAACATCGTCACCGGCTTCGGCGAGGAGGCCGGCGCCCCGCTGGCCGCCAGCCCCCGGATCCGCAAGATCGCCTTCACCGGCGAGACCGGCACCGGCCGGCTGATCGCCCGTTCGGCCGCCGAGAACCTGATCCCGGCCACGCTGGAACTCGGCGGCAAGAGCCCCAACGTGTTCTTCGCGGACGTCGCCGCCGAGGACGACGCCTTCTACGACAAGGCCGTCGAGGGCTTCGCGATGTTCGCCCTCAACCAGGGCGAGGTCTGCACCTGCCCCAGCCGCGCCCTGATCGAGACCCCGGTCTACGAGCGGCTGCTCGGCGACGGCCTGGCGCGGGTGCGGGCGATGCGCCAGGGCAACCCGCTGGACACCGAGACCCAGGTCGGCGCGCAGGTCAGCGTCGAGCAGCTGAAGAAGATCCTCTCCTACTTCGAGATCGGCCAGGACGAGGGCGCCAGGATCCTGGTGGGCGGCGAGCGGGCCGACCTCGGCGGCACGCTGGCCGGCGGGTACTACGTCACGCCGACGGTCTTCGAGGGCGACAACTCGATGCGGGTCTTCCAGGAGGAGATCTTCGGACCGGTCGTCTCGGTCACCCGCTTCGACGGCTTCGACCAGGCCGTCGCGCTCGCCAACGACACCCAGTACGGGCTCGGCGCGGGCGTGTGGACCCGCAGCATCAACACCGCCCACCGGGCCGGGCGCGCCATCCAGGCGGGCCGGGTCTGGACGAACTGCTACCACGCCTACCCGGCCCACGCGGCCTTCGGCGGCTACAAGAACTCCGGCATCGGGCGGGAGACCCACAAGGCGCTGCTGGAGCACTACCAGCAGACCAAGAACCTGCTGGTCAGCTACTCCCCCGACGCGGTCGGCTTCTTCTAGACCCGACGAGCCAGGGAGGCCGGGAAAGCGGAGCGGGAGGCCCATCGGGGCCTCCCGCTCCCTCGCCACTCCCCGTGGCGGGCTCCGGGGCGAATCGCCCGTTCCGGGGATCAAAGCACATGAATGCGGTCAATTCACCGACGCGCCGCCGACATGCCCGGACGGCCCGCGCGAAAGCCGTAGACAGGACTCCCCGCCCCTCACCCCCATCAGGGAGTCCCGCGTGACCATCGCCCCCACGAAACTCAGCGACCCCGCCGTCCGCGCCTTCGTCACCGCGGTCAACGCGGGCGACCGCGAGGCCTTCTTCGCGCTGCTGGCCCCGGACGCGACCATGGCCGACGACGGCTCCGAGCGCGACCTGGCGGACTGGGTCGACCGGGAGATCTTCGGCCCGAACGGCCGGATGGCCGTCCAGACCGAGTCGAGCGGAGGCCACGCGCTGGTCGCCGAGTTCACCAACGAGACCTGGGGCACCATGCGCACCGCCTGGCGCTTCACCGTCGACGGCGGGAAGATCCACCGCTTCGAGACCGGCCAGGCCTGAGGCTACCGGTCCAGCCCCAGGCACCCCCGCACCGCGCGGATCAGGTTCCGCGAGCGGATGTCCCCGGTGACGCCCGGCTGCATGCCGTTGGTGACGTAGCCGAAGCCCAGCCCCAGGTCGGGGTCGGCGAAGCCGAGCGAACCGCCCCGACCCGGGTGGCCGAAGCTCGCCGGGGAGGCCATCGGCGCGGTCGGGCCGTGCCGCCAGAAGCCCAGGCCGAAGGTGGAGTTGACGATCAGCACCCGGTCCGGCCCGCTCACCGCCGGCTCGACCGCGCGTGCCAGCACCTCGGGGCCGAGCAGCGGCGGCAGCAGCGCGCCGGAGCCGTCCGGGCGGTCGGCCGCGCCGATCAGTGCCGCGTAGAACCGGGCGAGTGACCGGGCTGTGCCGATGCCGCCGGCGCCGGGGATCTCGGCGGCCTGCACCGCCGGGTCGTTGAGGTCCACGCCGGGGCGCACCGAGGCGAAGGAGCGGGCGGTCAGCGAGGCCGGGTCCTGGTAGGCGTCCCGGACGGACTGCTTGGGTCGCAGCCGCAGCCCGCTCGGACCGGTCCGGGCCGCGTCCGGCGCCGGGAGGTCGACGAGCCTGCCGACCCTGGGCGCGGCGCCGGCCGGCAGCCCGATCCACAGGTCCAGCCCGAGCGGCCGGGCGACCTCCTCGGCGAAGTACTGGCCCACCGTCCGGCCGCTGACCCGGCGCACCACCTCGCCGACCAGCCAGCCGAAGGTGTACGGGTGGTAGCCGTGCGCGGTGCCGGGTTCCCAGGCGGGCGCCTGCGCGGCGACTGCGGCGGCCGCGCGCTCCCAGGTGAGCACGTCCTCCAGCCGCAGCGGCACGTCCAGCGCGGGCACTCCGGCCTGGTGCGAGAGCAGCCAGGCCACCGGTATACGGCCCTTGCCGGCCGCCGCGAACTCCGGCCAGTACGAGGCCGCCGGGGCGTCCAGGTCGAGCAGGCCGCGTTCGGCCAGGAGCAGCGCGGTGGTCGCGGTCAGGCCCTTGGTGACCGAGCGCAGCACCTGCGCGGTGTCCGCCGTCCACGGCACCGCGGGCGCCGGCCGGCCGCCGACCTCGGGCCGGGCGTCACCGCCCCACAGGTCGACCACCTTGCGGCCGCGCACGTACAGCGCGAAGGCCGCACCGAGCTCGCCGTAGTCGGCGAAGTTCCGCGCGAAGGCCGCCCGTACGGGCTCGAACCCCTCGGCCGTCTCGCCCCAAATCTCCACCACCGCGTGCCGCCCTCGACCAGTTCCGTTGCTTCTCGTGCCACTCGGGTTCGTTCTCGATCTCCTTCGATCGAATCCGTTCGAACCGAGCCCCGAAACCCTAACCTGTCCCTCATGACCAACCCTGCCGAGGAACTGCTGGACATCGTCGACGAGCACGACCGCGTGATCGGGACCGCCCTGCGCGGCGAGGTGTACCGGCGCGGGCTCACCCACCGCTGCGTCTTCATCCTGGTCCGCGACCCGGCCGGGCGGATCTTCGTCCACCGCCGCACCGACACCAAGCTCTTCGCCCCCGGCGCGTACGACATGTTCGTCGGCGGCGTGGTCGGCTCCGGCGAGACCTACGCCGAGGCCGCCGTCCGCGAGGCCGAGGAGGAGCTCGGCGTGCACGGCATCGCCCCGCGCCCCCTGTTCAAGTTCCTCTTCGAGCAGGACCGGCTCTCCTGGTGGTGCGACATGTACGAGGCCGAGTGGGACGGCCCGGTCTCCCCCCAGGAGTCCGAGGTCGCCTGGCACACCTGGCTCACCCCCGCCGAACTCGCCGACCGCCTCACCCGCGACTCCTTCGTCCCCGACGGGCGCGAGGCCTACCGCCGCTACCTGGACCTCCGGTCCGCGTAGCGCCGCCACGACCTCGGCGTTCGGGCCCGGTGCGCGGGCCGGAGAGCAGTGGGCCCCTGTCTCCACCACAGGGCCCTCGACGAACTAGGGTGGCGCACATGGCCTCCCGTACGCCGTCACCGACGGCCGATCGCGCAGCACGGACCTCCGCCTCCGCCCGGGCGGCGGGCGAGCGGCCGCGTCGGCGGCTGAGCGTGGACGAGCGGCGGGAGCAGCTGATCGCCGTGGCGCTGGAACTGTTCAGCCGGCGGCCGCCGGAGGAAGTGTCGATCGACGACATCGCCGCCGCCGCGGGGGCCTCCCGGCCCCTGGTGTACCACTACTTCCCCGGCAAGCAGGCGCTGTACGAGGAGTCGCTGCGGCGGGCCGGGCAGGAGCTGTCGGCCCGGTTCGAGGAGCCCATGGACGGGCCGCTGTCGGAGCGGCTCCACCGGGTGATGGGCCGCTACCTGGACTTCGTGCAGAGCCACGGGCCGGGCTTCGCCGCGCTGCTGCGCGGCGGCTCGGTGGCGGCCAGCGCGGGCACCTCGGCGGTGATCGACGACGTGCGCAGGGCCGCACAGGAGCAGATCCTGGCCCACCTGGCGCTCCCCGAGCCGAGCGCCGGACTGCGGCTGACCGTCCGGGCCTGGATCGCCAACGCCGAGATCACCTCGCTGGAGTGGCTGGTCGAGCGCTCGGTGCCGCTGGAGGAGCTCCAGCTGCACCTGGTGCAGGAGTTCGTCGCCTCGCTCACCCTCACCGCCGCCCGCGAACCGGCCCTCGCCGCCGAACTGGCCTCCTTCTTCGCCGACGAACGCCCGGACGGCCCGACCGGGCGCCTGGTGCGGGACCTCGCGGGGCTGTTCGCCGTGCCGGGGATCGTCGAGGCGGTCACCGCACTCGCCGCCGGCACCCCCGAGGACGGGTCCGCGCAGGCCACCGGCACCACCACCGAGTGATCATCGGGTCATCCTGCGGTTCGGTCCGGACGGCGGGCTCTGATAGGAATGAGCCGGGATCTGACGACCCGCCGCCGCGGCGGGCCCGGTCCCACCCGAAACACCGACGGCAGACGGAGCAGAGCGGGGGGCTCACCAGGTGACCCAGGACGTGCAGTTCAGCGTGGAGGCCAATCCCTTCGCGGCGGCGGAGCAGGTCTGCGCGACCCTCGGCACCCTCACCGACGCCCTCTTCGACGAGCGCACCTCGCGCCACCCGGCGGCCTCGCTGAGCGCCCCGCGGGCGGCCGAACACCCCGCCGCCGAAACGCTGTTCGGCCTGCCCCTGGCCCCCAACGGCCCGGTGCACACCGCCCTCGACCGGCTCGGCACGGTGACCACCGCCGGCACCGCCCGGCCGGGCACCGGTGCACGGCTCACCGACCGGGTGGTCACCGCGCTCCAGGCCCGGTACGGCGGCGGCGCGGTGCGCGGTGCCATCGCCGACCGGGGCACCACCTCGGCCGCGCTGTTCCAGCTCCCGGTCACCGGCGAGTTCGCCGACGCCAAGCTGCGCCCGCCGTTCGCCCCCGCGCTGGCCGCGCTGGCGGCCGGGCAGCAGACCCGGCAACCGGTCGAACTGCCCACCGGCGCGGGCGCCGAGGTCCGGCTGGTCGTGCCGCCCGGCTTCCACGCGCTGACCTCCCCGGGCGGCCCGCCCGGCGTCTCCGCCCGTGCGGTGCCCCCGCTGCCGGCACTGCCCGACGGCACGCACCGGCCCGGCGACACGGACCGGACGGGCAGTACGGACCGGACGGGCGGTACGGACCGGACGGGCGGTACGGACCCGGCCACCGTGGCGGCCGCCGACGAACTGGCCCGGCACCTGGCGGAGGTCGCCGAGGAACTGTTCAGCGCCACCGGCCCGGAGCCGCGGCGCGACTTCGCGGTGATCTCCGCCACTCTGGCCGACCTGATCCGCGACGCGGGCGTCGTCTACGCCGGCGTCTGCGCCCTGGAACTGGACGACCGCACCTCGGACGCCGCCCTCGTCGTCTCGCTCGCCCGGCACCCGCTGCCGATCACCGCGCTCGCCACCGAACTGGCCACCGTCCGGCGGCACGCCGAGGTGTGGACCGTCCTGCTGCCGGCCGGACCGGCCGCCGTCCTGGTCGAGGGCCGGACCGCCCCGGTGCCCGGCCCGCTGGCCGCCGACGGGCAGCGGCGCTGGGTGGTCACCTCGGCCGTCCAGGCCTTCGTACCGCTGCCGGACGGCGGGACGGTGCTGTGCGCCCAGCTGTCCACGGCGCGGCCGGAGGACTGGGAGCTGTACACGGAGGCGTTCGCGGAGCTGCTGAAGAGCGTCCAGTTCGGCTGGGACGGCGTGCCGGCCGCGATGAACGGCGTTCCGGTCCAGGCTCCCGCTCCGGTCCGGACACCCGCCCCGGCGCAGGCCCCTGCTCCGGCTCAGGTTCCGGATCAAGCCCCCGCTGCCGCTGCCGTCGCTGCCGCCGTCGAGAAGGAGGCGGAGGAGAAGCCGGTGCACCTGCGCGGCACACCGGTACGGGTACCTCCCGCGGACTTCAACCCCTTCGCGCCCGTCGCGGAGGTCCCCTCCTCCGGTGCGGAGGACACGGCGCCGGATGCCGAGGACCGCCCGAAGGGCACGCCGGTGATGGTCCCGCCGGCCGACTTCAACCCCTTCTCCATGGAGGGCATCCCGGACGCGCCGGGCGACGTGCCCGCGGCCCGGCCCGCGGGCGCCGCTCCGGTCGCCGACCCGTTCGGGACCACGGTCACGACCGAGCAGAAGGCCGATCCGTTCGGCACCACCCTCCCCTCGCAGGGCCCTGCCGTCCCGCCGCCGCCCTCGACCCCGCCCGTCGTCCCGGCCCAGGCCCCGCCCGTCGCAGTGGAAGCGGCGGCACAGGAATCGGAACAGCCCGGGGACGAGGAGGAGGCGGGTCCGCGCAAGGGCACACCGGTGATGGTCCCGCCGCCGGACTTCAACCCCTTCTCCATGGAGGGCATCCCGGCCCTGCCGACGGACGAACCGGAGCCGGTAGCCGCGGTCGGCGCCGAGCCGGAGAACCGCCCGTTCGGCTGAGCCGGAGGCGCGGCGAGCCGCCGCGCGGTGACACGGCGAACGGATGACGGCCGACAGTCGACAGATTTCAGATTTCAGCGAACGAAATCTGAAATCTGTTACCTGTCAGCTGTCATCCGTTACCCGCTCCCGGCCCCTCTCCCCCCGGCGCCAACTCCCCTGCCGCGAGCGCCGTCGGAGGTCGGCCGCGATCCGCTCCGCCATCAACCGCCGCACACCGCCGACGGGTTCACCCACGCTCCGGGCGCATCTGCTCCGCCCCGGCCGGACCGGCTTCGGCGCTCAGCCCGCCCGCCGGGCCAGGTGCACCACGTCCGGCACCCCCCGGGCGACCGGGACCTCGTGCGACACCACGTCCGAGAAGCCCACCGCCCGCAGCGCGTCCTCGAAGGCTTGCGAAGGCTGCGCACTCCACACGGCCAGCACCCCGCCGGGCCGCAACCGGTGCCACAGCACCGTCAGCCCGTCCGCGCCGTACAGCCCGTCGTTGGACTCGGTGACGGTCCAGTCCGGCCCGTTGTCGATGTCGAGGCACAGCGCGTCGTAGCGCTCGCCGTCCGCCGCCGCGAGGTACTCCAGCAGGTCGGTGTGGAGAACCTCGACCCGCTCGTCGTCCAGTGCGCCGCCCGAGAAGGCGCCGAGCGGGCCGGTCCGGTGCCAGTCGATGATCGCGGACTCCCGCTCGACGATGGCGATCCGCCCCCAGCGCGGCTCGGCCGCCGCGTACGCCAGCGAGAATCCGACCCCGAGGCCCCCGATCAGCACCGACGGCCGCTCGACCGGGCCGCCGCCCGTACGGTCCAGCTCGTCCAGGGCCGTCTGGATCAGCAGCCGCTCCGAGCGCCCGTCGGCGGTGTCCATCAGGAAGCACCCGTTGGCGATGATCTCGAAGTCCCGACCGCGTTGCCGGAGCACCACCTCACCGTACGGGCCCTCCCGCCGGTCGAGCGTGACGACGGCCTCGCGGCCGTCGCGTTCGGGCAGTGCTGTGGTCATCCGTCCTCCTTGGCGGACTCGGGTGAACTCGGGTGAACTCGGCCGCACCACCGCCCTGGTACCGGCGGGCCGGGTGGGCTTGCGCCCGACAATAGCCGAGTCCGCACCCGGGTCCGTCAGGTCGTGACCAGCACCCCCGCGTACGAGACTCCCGCGACGACCACCCAGGATCCGAGCCCGAGCAGTGCGATCCGCCCGCCGGTGCGGGCCATGGTCGGCAGGTGCACCGCACTGCCGAGACCGAACAACGCGGCGGCCAGCAGCAGTTCCTGGGCGTCCGAGGCCAGGCCGAGCGCCCGCTCGGGCAGCACCCCGGTGGTCCGCAGGACGATCATCGCGAGGAACCCCGCCACGAACAGCGGCACGATCGGCGGGCGGTTGCCGGCCTTCACCGACTTCTCACCCGGCTTCCCGCCCACCTCGCCCTCCGCCGGAGCCCCCGCCGCCGACGTCACCGCCGCCGAAGCCCCGGCCGAAACCCCCGCCGCGACCTTCACCGAAGCCACCCGCGCCATCCGCGCCGCCCGCAGGTTCCGCCGCACCATGACGGCCACCCCCGCGACCAGCGGCGCCAGCAGCACCACGCGCATCAGCTTGACCAGCACCGCCTCCCGCAGCGCCCCGGCCCCACTGGTCTGCGCGGTGGCGACCACCTGCCCGACGTCGTGCACGCTCGCCCCGACCCAGCGCCCGAACTCCAGCTCGTCGAGCCCGAGCGGATGCTGGAGCAGCGGGAGCACGGCGATCGCCAGCGTCCCGCACAGGGTGACCAGCGCCACCGAGGCCGCGACGTCCTCCTCCTCGCTGCCCGCCGCCTGGCTGACCGCGCCGATCGCCGAGGCCCCGCAGATCGAGTACCCGGTGGCGACCAGCAGCGGCTGGTCGCCGGGCAGGCCGAGCCGCCGGCCCAGCCAGAGCGTGCCCGCGAAGGTGGCCGCGACCACGGCCAGGACCATGGCCACCGTGGCCCAGCCGAGGCCGAGCACGTCGTCCAGGCTGAGCTTGAGCCCGAGCAGCACGATCCCGAGCCGCATCAGCCGCTTCCCGGCCGTGGACAGCCCCGGCCGGGCTATCCCGCGGACCACCGGGCGCACCCCGGGCAGGTGCGCCGCCGCCATGCCGAGCACGACGGCGGCGGTGAGCTTGGGCACGGCCGGCACCAGCGCGTGGACGCCCAGCGCGGCGGCCACCCCGAGGGCGGCGAGCAGCAGCCCGGGGGCGTCCCCGCGCATCGGGGGCAACGAGCGGGTGCGGGCGGCGCGGTGCCGGAGGGTCAGTGCCACGCCGGGATCACTGCTGCCCGTCGGCGGGCATCCGGTAGACCCGCCGGATGCTGGTGCCGAGCCGGGAGACGTCCGCACCGTAGACGTGGATGGAGATCGCCGTGCTGCTACAGGAGTTGCGCACCAGGTGGATGTCGCCGGGCGGGGCGAAGGCGGCGACGGTACCGGCCGGGCCGGCCACGTGCTCGGTCTCGACCAGTCGGGCGGTGGGGCCGCCGGAGACCAGCCGGTAGCGGGTCTCGCTCTCCTGGCCCTGGTGGACGCCGGCCACGCACCAGGAGACGTGGTCGTGGATCGGGGTCTGCTGACCGGGCAGCCAGACCAGGGCGACGACGGAGAAGCTGCCGTCCTCCTCGGCGTGCAGGACGTGCTGGCGGTAGCGCTGCGGGTCGCCCTCGCGGTGGGCGGGGGCGAGCAGCGCGTCGGGGCCGTCCGGGTCGGCGTGCAGGTGCGGGGCGAGTCGCTCGCCGACCAGGTAGGCGGTGAGCTCCGGCGGGAGTCCGCGGTCCACGACGGCGCGGATCTCACTGATCAGCGCGGTCATCCGCTCGGTGAGTCGGTCGCTGCCGACCGTGGCTGAGGGAGTCATCCCAGCAGGTTCGGCCCTGGCGACCTATCACGTCCAAGGAGGGTTCGTAAGGAACCTCCCCACTAACGCTTATATGTCAGCGGGCAGCAGCTCACCGGTTACCTACTGCCGGCTACCTGCTGCCGCTCGCCCGTTACCTGCTGCCGGCCACCTGCTTCCGGTCGCCGCCGGGAGTCGTCACCCGGTTCGGCGCTCAGCACCCGACCCGACTCGCCGCCGCCTGCCGCAGGTGGTCCAGCACCAGCCCGGTGGCCGGGATCCGGCGGTGCTCGCGCAGCACGTACGCGCTCACCTGCCGCCGCAGGTGCGGTTCGACGGCCCGCCCGGTGACCTTGCGGTGGCACATGAAGGAGAGCACCAGTGCCGGCATCAGCGCGATCCCGACCCCGGCGGCGACGAGCGACTGCACCGCGAGGTTGTCGTCGGTGGAGAACACGATGTCCGGCGCGAACCCCTCCTCCGCGCAGACGTGCAGCAGGTTGGCCCGGCAGCGCGGACAGCCGGCGATCCAGCGTTCGCCGCCGAGGTCGGCCAGCCGTACGGCGTGCCGGCGGCCGAGCGGGTGCCCGACCGGCAGCAGCACCGTGAGCAGGTCCTCCATCAGCGGGATCTCGTCCACGCCCTCCGGCACCTCGGTGGCCACGCCGGGGTAACGGAAGGCCAGCGCGATGTCGCACTCCCCGCGCAGCAGCCGCTGGACGGAGTCCGGCGGCTCGGCCTCCAGCAGCTCGACCCGCACGCCGGGGTGCTCGGCCAGCAGCCGGGCCATCGCCTCGGGTATCAGGGTGGCGTTGGCGCTGGGGAAGGCGCAGACCCGCACCCGTCCGGCGCGCAGCCGGGCGAGGGCGGCGAGCTGCTGCTGGGCGGCGGACATGCTGTCGAGGATCAGTTCGGCGTGCCGGGAGAGCGCTTCGCCGGCCTCGGTGAGCCGCAGTCCGCGCCCGGCCCGGGTGAAGAGCGGAACGCCGACGGTGCGTTCGAGCGCCTTCATCTGCTGGGTGATGGCGGGCTGGGTGTAGCCGAGCTCGCGGGCGGCGGCCGAGTAGGAACCGGCCCGGACGACCTCGTGGAACGTCCTGATGTGCCGCGAATCGAACACCGGCTCCATGATCCCTCCCGCCCACCCGTTCTCGACAGCCCCGCTCCGGCCCCGCCCGGACCGTGCTCGGACCGCGCCCGGGCCTCGCCCGGACGCCCGAGAATCATAAGAGGAATTTGGAGGTATCGACCCCAACCCCACCCGTACCTATGGTTCAGCCCCGAACCAAGCTCCTCACTGCTGCGCCGACGGCGGCAGCCCCATCGCCACCTCGGCCTTGACCACCGGTGCCCCGCCGCGCACGCCCGGGCTGCGCCGGCTGCGCCGTTCCACGAAGCGGGCGAGCCAGGAGAGCAGCAGACACATGCCGATGTAGATCGGTGCGATCACCATCACCACCGGGATGAACGGCAGGTCGTAGTCCAGGTTGGTGGCGATCAGCTTGCCCGCGTGCAGGAACTCCTCGTAGGTGATCAGGAAGCCCAGCGAGGTGTCCTTGAGCGCGACCACCAGCTGGCTGATGATGGCCGGCAGCATCGCCCGGTTGGCCTGCGGCACCAGGACGTACGACATCACCTGGGTCTTGCGCATGCCCAGTGCGTACGCCGCCTCCCGCTGCCCCTTGGGCACCGCGAGCACGCCGGCCCGGAACACCTCGGCCAGCACCGAGCCGTTGTAGAGCACCAGCCCGGTCACCAGCGCCCAGAGCGGCTGCACCTTGAGCGCGACGAAGACGAAGAAGATCATCACCAGCACCGGCATGGCCCGGAAGAACTCCACCACCAGCGTGGAGAGCCAGCGCACCACCCGGTGGTCGGAGAGCCGCCCGGCCGCGAACAGCGCGCCGAAGGGCAGCGCGAACAGCACCGTCCAGCCGAAGGCCTTGAGGGTGTTTCCGAGCCCGCGCAGCAGCAGTTCCTGCACGCCCCGGTACTCGAACGGCTGCCACTTGGCGTACGTGAACTGGTTGGTGTGGAACAGCATGTAGATCACCCAGCCGATCAGCGCCGCGATCAGCAGCAGCGCGATCCCGCCGTACAGCCGGTGCCGGGCGAGCGCCTTCGGGCCGGGGATGTCGTACAGCGCCGAGGATTCAACGGTCATCGGGACACCGCCACTCGTCGTTCCAGCAGGTTGAAGACGGCGCTGATGGCCAGAG
This sequence comes from Kitasatospora sp. NPDC127116, assembly GCF_042677365.1. Taxonomy (NCBI): domain Bacteria; kingdom Bacillati; phylum Actinomycetota; class Actinomycetes; order Kitasatosporales; family Streptomycetaceae; genus Kitasatospora; species Kitasatospora sp. NPDC127116. The sequence goes on along the minus strand of NZ_JBHXTL010000007.1, from coordinate 97,900 downwards.
TGATGATCAGGTATCCGACGGCGATCCAGACGAAGGTCCAGACGATGCTGTAGCCCAGCTCGTTGATGGTCCGGTAGGTGCCCAGCAGTTCGGTGACGCTGAACGAGCCGGCGATCGCCGTGTTCTTGGCCAGCGCGATCATCACACTGCCGAGCGGCGCCACCACCGAGCGGTACGCCTGCGGCAGCACCACCAGGCTCATCGTCTGCCCGAAGCTCATGCCCAGGCTGCGGGCCGCCTCGCCCTGCCCGGTCGGCACCGTGTTGATGCCCGCGCGCATCGACTCGCAGACGAAGGCCGAGGTGTAGCAGCCCAGCGCGAGCACCGCGAAGGTGTAGAAGGGCAGGGTGATGTTGAACCGGGGCAGGCCCAGCACCACGATGAAGAACAGCAGCGTCAGCGGCGTGTTGCGCAGCAAGGTCACCCACACCGTCCCGAACACCCGCAGCGGCTTGACCGGCGAGACCCGGAAGCCCGCGATCAGCACGCCCAGCACCAGCGACAGCACGGCGCTCACCGCGAACAGCGAGAGCGTGCCGAGGAACCCCTCCCAGTAGGTCGACCAGTTGTCGATCAGCGTTTTCACGGCGCGGCCCTCTCAGTACCGGTCGATCTGCGGCGGGGTGGGCGCCGGCTCCCCGGAGAGGCCGAGGGTCGCCTCGAAGGCCCTCTGCCAGTCGCCGTTCTGGATGTGGTGCTCCAGCGCGTCGTTGATCGCGCCGCGCAGCACGGTGTCCTCCTTCGGCACCCCGATCCCGTACGGCTCGGTCGAGAACAGCGGGCCGACCACCTTGAGCTCGTCCGGCACCTTGGCCGCGTACCCGAGCAGGATCGCGTTGTCCGTGGTCACCGCGTCGACCTGGTTGGTGATCAGGTTGTCCACGCAGGCCGAATAGGTGTCGTAGCCGATCAGCTCGGCCTTCGGGTACTTCGACTGGATCCGCTGGTACGGCGTCGATCCGGCCGCCGAGCAGACCTTCTTGCCGTCCAGGTCCTCCGGGCCGTGGATGGTGTCGTTGTTCTTGCGCACCAGCAGCGACTGCCCGGCGATGAAGTACGGGCCGGCGAAGCCGACCAGCTTCTTCCGGTTGTCGTTGATGGTGTAGGTGCCGACGTAGTAGTCCACCTGGCCGTTCTGCAGGGCGGTCTCGCGGTTGGCCGAGGCGATGGTCTTGAACTGGATCCGGTCCGGCGGGAAGCCCAGCGAGGCGCCGACCATCTTGGCGATCTCGATGTCGAAGCCGGAGTACTCGCCGGTGGCCGGGTTCTTCTGGCCCAGGTACGGCTGGTCCTCCTTGGCGCCGACCACCAGGTGGCCCCGGCTGCGGGCGGCGTCCAGGGTCGGCGAGCCGGTGATCGCGGAGGCGTCCTGGACCTGGTAGCTGGGCAGGGCGCTGGGCTGCGGGCCCTTGGGCGGCGGGGTCCCGGGCTTTCCGCAGCCGGCCGCCAGCGCGGCGAGCAGCAGGGCGACGGCGAGCACGCGCCTGCCCGCCCGTGCGGCGGGCCGCACCCCGGGCCGCGCGACCGGCCTCTCCGCGGGCCGAGCCCCGGGCGTCGTCTCACGGTTCACGGCGCCGCCTCAGTGCTTCAGGATCTTGGACAGGAAGTCCCGGGCGCGATCGCTCTCAGGGGCGCTGAAGAAGTCCTCCGGGGCGCGGTCCTCGACGATCCGGCCGTCGGCCATGAACACCACCCGGTTCGCGGAGGCCCGGGCGAAGCCCATCTCGTGGGTGACCACGATCATCGTCATGCCCTCGCTCGCGAGCTGGCGCATGACGTCCAGCACCTCGTTGATCATCTCGGGGTCGAGCGCCGAGGTGGGCTCGTCGAACAGCAGGGCCTTCGGGTCCATGGCCAGCGCGCGGGCGATCGCGACCCGCTGCTGCTGCCCTCCGGAGAGCTGCGCCGGGTACTTGGCGGCCTGGTCGGCGAGGCCCACCCGCTCCAGCAGCGCGTGGGACTTGGCGTCCGCCTCGGCCCTGGGCCGGCCGCGGACCTTGATCTGCGCGAGCGAGACGTTCTGCAGCACGGTCTTGTGCGCGAAGAGGTTGAAGGACTGGAACACCATGCCGACCTCGGCGCGCAGCCTGGCCAGGCCCTTGCCCTCCTCGGGCAGCGGGTGGCCGTCGATCAGGATGGTGCCGACCTCGATCGGCTCCAGCCGGTTGATCGCCCGGCAGAGGGTCGACTTGCCGGAGCCGGACGGGCCGATGACCACGACCACCTCGCCGCGCCCGACCGTCAGCTCGATGTCCTGCAGGACGTGCAGGTCCCCGAAGTGCTTGTTGACCCCGCGCATCTCGATCAGCGGGGTGAAGGCCGAGGCGCCGGCCGGCGCCGGCCCGGGGGCCGCGGTCACCTGTTGCGCCGTCCCTTCAGCAGCCAGCCCAGCGCGACGCCCGCGATCAGCGTGGCCAGCAGCGCGATCCAGAGCGGCGCGGTGACGGTGAAGACCCAGAACTGGATCTGGACCCTGTCGAGGTTGGCGAACAGGAACCACACGGCGAGGACGACGATGACGCCGATCCCGATGTAGCGCGTGGGGATGCCGCCGATCTCACCGCGCGGGGAACGGGATGGTCCGTCTGAAATCTTGGTCACCGGAGCAGTCTGCGGGCCGGGCGGCCGATTTGCCCGGTTACGCGCTCTTCCGGGCCAGGGAGTAACCCGTACGGGGCAATCAGGCCCCGTACGGGTTTGAGTCCGCTCCGGCCCGCACCGGCCCGCTCCGGCCCGGCCGGGCGGCCGGACCGGAACCCGCTACCGCTCGTCCCGCCAGGACCGCCAGAGCGCCGCGTACGGACCGCCCGCCGCGACCAGCTCTTTGTGGCTGCCGTACTCGCTGATCCGCCCGCCCTCGACCACCGCGATCACGTCCGCGTCGTGCGCGGTGTGCAGCCGGTGGGCGATGGCGATGACCGTCCGCCCCTCCAGCACCCGGGACAGCGAGCGCTCCAGGTGACGGGCGGCCCGCGGGTCCAGCAGGGAGGTGGCCTCGTCCAGCACCAGGGTGTGCGGATCGGCCAGCACCAGCCGGGCCAGCGCCAGCTGCTGGGCCTGCGGCGGGGTCAGTGAGGTGCCGCCGGAGCCGACCTCGGTGTCCAGGGCGTCCGGCAGGGCGTCCACCCAGGCCCCGGCGTCCACGGCGTCCAGCGCCGCCCGCAACTCGGTGTCGTCCGCCCCGGGCGCGGCCAGCCGCAGGTTGTCCCGCAGGGTGCCGACGAAGACGTGGTGCTCCTGGTTCACCAGGGCGACCTCCGCGCGCACCCGCTCGGCCGGCATCCGCGCCAGCGCCGCCCCGCCAAGGGTCACGCTGCCGCGGCCGGGGGCGTAGATCCCGGCCAGCAGCCGGCCGAGGGTGGACTTGCCCGCGCCGGACGGCCCGACCAGCGCGACCCGGCTGCCCGGGGGGACGTCCAGGCTGATCCCGTGCAGGACGTCGGCGCCCTCGCGGTACCCGAACCGGACGTCCTTCGCCTCGACCCGACGGCCGTCCGGCAGGACGGACTCGTCCCCCTCGTGCTCGGGCACCTCGCGCACGCCGACCAGCCGGGCCAGCGAGGCCTGGCCGATCTGGAGCTCGTCGTACCAGCGCAGGATCATGTCCACCGGGCCGGTCAGCATCTGCGCGTAGAGCACGCCGGTGGTCAACTGGCCCACGGTGATCCAGCCCTGGACGGTGAACAGCCCGCCGAACAGCATGGTGGCGAGCACCGCCAAGGTGTAGACCGCGTCGATGGTCGGGAACCAGACCGAGCGCAGCCACAGGGTGTACCGCTCCCAGGCCAACCACTCGCGCAGCTTGCGGTCGGTCAGCCGGACCCGCTGGTCCCCCAGCCGCAGCGCCTCCACCGTCCGCCCGGCGTCCACCGTCTCGGCCAGCACGTTGCTCACCGCCGCGTACCCGGCCGACTCGCTGCGGTAGGACTGCGGCGCGCGCCGGAAGTACCAGCGGGAGCTGACCAGCAGCAGCGGAAGCCCGATCAGCGAGGTCAGCGCGAGCAGTGGCGAGGTGACCAGCAGCGCGCCGAGCATCAGCAGCAACGACACCACGGCGACGGCGAGTTCGGGCACTGCCTCGCGCACCGACTTGTCCAGCCGGTCGATGTCGGTGGTGCCCCGGGAGACCAGGTCCCCGGTACCGGCCCGCTCCAGCACGCCGGTCGGCAGGGCCACCGAGCGGACCAGGAAGTCCTCGCGCAGGTCGGCCAGCACCCGCTCGCCGAGCACCGCGCCGCGCATCCGCGACCAGCCGGTGAACGCCGCCTGCACCACGAGTGCCAGCAGGTACCAGGCGACCGCCACCGCGATGGTGGACCCGACGGTCCCGGTGGCCAGCGACTCGACCAGGCGCCCGAGCACCCAGGGCCCGACCAGCCCGGCCACGGTGGCCACGGAGTGCAGCGACACCACCGCGGAGAACCCGGCGCGGTGCCGCCGCGCGAGCAGCAGCAGGTACCCGCGCACCGCGGCCGGGGAGCCGACCGGCAGGGTGGCGGCCGGCTCCTGTTCCTCCTGGAACGGAGGCTTCATGACGTGCTCCTCGCGTGCGTAGCAGGGAAGTTGACGATGTTCCTCATACGGCCTCACCCACCGGAGCAACCGCCTCCTCGCCGCGGGTGACCACGGCCCGGTAGGCCGACTCGGTGCGCATCAGCTCGCGGTGCGGCCCGGCCGCGACGACCCGGCCCTCCTGCAGCAGCACCACCCGGTCCGCCCGGTCGAGCAGCAGCGGGCTGGTCGCGAACACCACGGTGGTGCGGCCCGCCCGGGTGTCCCGCAGCCCGGAGGCGATCCTCGATTCGGTGTGGGCGTCCACCGCGCTGGTGGGCTCGTCCAGCACCAGCACCGGCGGGTCCGCCAGCAGGGCGCGGGCCAGGGCGAGCCGTTGGCGCTGCCCGCCGGAGAGCGAGCGTCCGCGCTCGGTGATCCGGGCGCGCATCGGGTCTCCCCCACACTCCGGCGAACCCTCCGCCAGGGCCGTCAGCACGTCCTCCGACCGGGCCGCCGCCAGGGCCGCGGCGGCCGTGACCCGCCCCGAGGAGGGGATGTCGAAGAGCTCGGCCAGCGTGCCGGAGAGCAGTACCGGTTCCTTGTCGTGGACCAGCACCGCCGCCCTGGCCTCGGCCAGCGGCACCGCGTCCAGCTCCGTGCCGCCGAGCCGCACCGGGGCCTGCGCCCGCTCGCCCTCGGCCGGCGGGACGTGGCCGCCGAGCCGCTCGGCCAGCGCCCCCGCGAAGTCCGGGTCCCCGCAGACCACCGCGGTCAGCTCGCCGGCCCGCGCCGTCAGCCCGCTCGTCGGGTCGTGCAGGTCGGCCTTGTCCGGCCGGACCAGTGAGGCATCGGCCGTGCCGGCCGTCCGGCCGAGCGAGAGCACCCGGACGGTGCGCGCGGCGGAGACCCGGGCCACGCTCCACGCGTGCGCCGCCTCGCCCAGGATGCGCAGCGGGGCGGCCAGGAAGGCCGTGGCGCCGTAGACCGCGATCAGGGCGCCGACGGCGAGCTCGCCGGAGGCCACCAGCCGGGCGCCGTACCAGGTGACGCCGACCACGAACAGGCCTGGCAGCAAGACCTGTTGAGCCTGCATCAGCGACTGGATCCGGGCCGAGCGGACAGCTGCGGCCCGGACCTTCTGGGAGGCGGCCCGGTACCGCTCCAGGAACAGCTCCTCGCCGCCGATGCCGCGCAGCACCCGCAGCCCGGCGACGGTGTCGGCCGCCAGCTCGGTGGCCTTGCCGCCGAGGGTGCGCTGCTGCTCGTAGCGCCGCTCGAACGGCCCGATCAGCGGCCAGACGGAGGCCGCCAGCACCGGGACGCCGAGCAGCACCCCGGCCCCGAGCACCGGATCGACCAGCAGCACCGCCACGCTGACGGCCAGCCAGACGATCAGCGCCGACCGGACCCGGGCGACCAGTTCGACGTACCAGCCGATCCGCTCGACGTCCCCGCTGCCGACCGCGACGACCTCTCCGGTGGCGATCCGGCGGGACAGCCCGGCCCCGAGGCGCGAGGCCTGCCGGGACACCAACTGCCTTACGTGGGTGGCCGCGTGGATCCAGTTCCAGACCGCCTGGCGGTGCACCAGCACGGCGCCGAGCGCGGCACCCGCACCGAGCAGCAGCAGGATCCCGCCGGCCCGCCAGATCCCGCCGGCGTCACCGTCCACGGCGGCCTGCACGCCGAACCCGAGCGGTATCGGCAGGGCGGCCCGGCACCCCAGCTCGATCAGCGACCAGAGGGTGGCGAGCACCTGCCCGCGCCGCTGGCGCCGCTGCAGCCAGCGCAGGAAGGCCGGGGGTGAGGAGAGGTCGGGACTGCCGGGATCGGCCAGCGGCAGGGGGGTGAGCAGCATGACACTCCGATACGAGCGGTGCGCGGCCACGAGCGCACAGGGGTTCGGGAGAGCTACAGGAGTTCGAGGAGCGGCGCGCACGGAGCACCGGGGTGACGTGCGCGCAGTGCGGACGGCGGCCCTACGGCGGGCGGCCCGACGAGGAGCGGCCCGAACCGGCAGGCGGATGACGCGCGGCACGGCAGCACGGCTGCGGCGCGACGTCGACGATGCGCCCGGAGCGGAGCCGGACGGGGTGGGATGGGCACGAAGGGCCCGAGAGTCAGGACGTCATGATCGGGAGCCTGCCAACCTCCGCGCGATCTGCGCAACGTGTTTTTCACCACGGCTTTTCGCCCCGGCCCGCGCGCTCCGCACCCCGGCCCCCGCGAGCCGGACCCACACGCCCCCCGCACGCCCCGCCGGGGCGGTCCCGACCCCGCCCCGGGTCGGCCGGCCCCTCGGCCAAACCCCCGCAAAGCTTCACCCAAGATTCGCCCGTTCGGCGGGAACAATCACACCGGGACGCCAGTTGCCCCCACTGGAACCACAGGACAATCAGGAGGGCACCCCTTCCCGTGAGCACCATCCCCACCGTCACCCTCAACGACGGCGCGCAGATCCCGCAGCTCGGCTTCGGCGTGTGGCAGGTCCCGGACGCCGAGGCCACCCCGGCCGTCCGCACCGCGATCGAGGCGGGCTACCGCTCCATCGACACCGCGGCCATCTACGAGAACGAGGCCGGCACCGGCGCGGCGATCGCCGAGGCCCTGGCGGGCGGCGTCGCCCGCGAGGACCTCTACGTCACCACCAAGCTGTGGAACTCGGGCACCCGCGACTGGTCCGGCGAGCAGGGCCGCAACGCGGTGCTGCGCGAGTTCGACGCCTCGCTGGCCAAGCTCGGCCTCGAATACCTCGACCTCTACCTGATCCACTGGCCGCGCCCGATGCACGGCGACAGCTACCTGAACATCTGGAAGGCCTTCGAGCAGCTGAAGGCGGACGGCCGGGTCAGGTCGATCGGCGTCTCCAACTTCGGCACCGAGCAGCTGAGCCGCCTGCTGGGCGAGGCCTCCGTCGCCCCGGCCCTGAACCAGGTCGAGCTGCACCCGTACTTCCCCCAGGCGGAGCTGCGCGCGTTCCACGCCGAGCACGGCATCGCCACCGAGGCCTGGAGCCCGCTGGGCCAGGGCAAGGACCTGCTCGCCGAGCCCGCCCTGGTGAAGACCGCCGAGAAGCACGGCCGCACGGTCGCCCAGGTGGTGCTCCGCTGGCACCTCCAGAGCGGCGTGATCGCCATCCCGAAGTCGGTCACCCCGTCCCGGATCCGCGAGAACCTGGACGTCGCCGGCTTCGAGCTGGACGCCGAGGACCTCGCGGCGATCGCCGCCGTGGCCACCGGCAAGCGGATCGGCCCGGACCCGCAGGAGTTCGACTGGAACTGACGCCCGGCCCGGGGGTCCGGCCCCCGGACACCCGGATCGCCTGACGGCCGTCATGCCGAAGACCGCCCGCTCCCGTGGGGGGAGCGGGCGGCCTCAGGTGTACCCCGATCCGTCAAAGTCCATGGCCATGGACCCTCAGCGTTTTGGCGAATCGTTTTGGCTACTGCGGCGAAGTCTTGACCTAGAGCCTGCCCGCCTTCGCGATGAGCGCGAGCGCGGCCTCGTGCTCGCTCTCCTCCAGCGGGGCCAGCAGCAGCCGCTGGACCTCGGCCACCCCGGCGGCCGAGCGGTGCAGCAGGTCCTGTCCCGCCGGTGAGAGCGAGAGCAGGTTGCGCCGCCCGTCCGAGGGGTCGCGCCGGCGCTGCACCAGGCCGCGGCGCACCAGTCGGCTGACCATCTCGGCCATCGTGGCCTTGTCCAGCGAGGCCAGCTCGCCGACCGTGCGCTGGTCGGCGCCCGGTTCCAGTTCCAGCGCGTCCAGCACCGCGTACTGCGGAGCCGTCAGCTCGGCGCCCACGTGCTCCGACCAGAGCTTGGTGTGCACCTGCTGGCTCACCCTGATCAGGTAGCCGATCGCCCGCTGGGCGTCCAGTATCGGCCGCGCGTCGGTGATGACGGCGACCGCCGCGGGCTCCAGCCTGGCTATCTTGGCCATCACCCGGACGATCTCGACCTGTTCCTCCGCAGAGAGCGGCTCGAACAGGACGCGCTGAACGCGGACCACACCACCGGTGGCCTCGCGCACCGCCTGGGCACCGCTCTGCGAGAGCGCCAACAGTTTGCGCCGGCCGTCGGCCGGGTCGCGCCTGCGCAGCACCAGGCCGCGGCGGACCAGCCGCGCGACCATCTCCGCCATCGTGGCCTTGTCGAGCGAGGCCCGCTCGCCGACCGTCCGCTGGTCCGCACCCGGTTCCAGGGCCAGGACCAGCAGCACGGCGAACTGCGGAGCCGTGAGATCGGCTCCGACGTGTTCGGACCACAAACGGGTGTGGACCTGCTGTGCAACGCGAATGAGGTGTCCGGGCGACTGCTGCAGTCGCGCAGACACGCGGGTTGTCGGGATCTCCCCCAGCACCATGTATCCGTCCCGATGTCACACCCGGTGTGTGTGGGACACCCGGGTGGGGCAGTAACGGCGAGTGGGCGTCCAGCTATGAGGGAGGGCGCTCCAGCCGTGCAGCCGGTGGCTGCTGGCGGACACTATACAAACGGCGGGCCCTTGCTGGCAGGCAGGGGCGGATAGTAGACGCAGGTTCGGCAACATTGGCATATTTACGGACTGCGAACGGCTTGCAGTAACTCGTTCTCAGCAGAAAGCCGACCGGTCGGTCCTTACCCACCGTCACCTGCGTCTCTCCACCCTGGCCGCCCTCCCTACCCGCCGGTAGGGTGTGGCCACCCTCTCCGGGGGCTCTCCCCGGGAGGCAACCCCGAGAGAGACGAGACCGAGCATGACCGAGCAGAGCACCGCCCCCCGGGTCGCCGTCGTCACCGGCGCCGCCCGCGGCCTGGGCGCCGCCACCGCCGTCCGGCTGGCCGCCGACGGCTACGCGGTCGCCGTCCTGGACCTCGACGAGGCGGCCGGCAAGGAGACCGTCGACCGGATCACCGCCGCCGGCGGCAGGGCGCTGGCCGTCGGCGCCGACGTCTCGGACGCCGAGCAGGTCCAGACCGCCGTCGACCGGGTGGCCGCCGAGCTCGGCACCCCGGTCGTCCTGGTGAACAACGCGGGCGTACTCCGCGACAACCTGCTCTTCAAGATGTCCGAGTCCGACTGGGACACGGTCATCAACGTTCACCTCCGCGGCGCCTTCCTGATGACCCGCGCCGTGCAGAAGCACATGGTCGACGCCGGTTTCGGCCGCATCGTCAACCTGTCCTCCTCCTCGGCCCAGGGCAACCGCGGCCAGGCCAACTACTCGGCCGCCAAGGCGGGGCTCCAGGGCTTCACCAAGACTTTGGCCATTGAGCTGGGCAAGTTCGGCATCACGGCCAACGCGGTCGCCCCCGGCTTTATCGCCACGGACATGACAGCAGCCACCGCCGCCCGGGTCGGCATGGACTTCGAAGACTTCAAGCGGGCCGCGGCCTCGCAGATCCCGGTCCAGCGGGTCGGCGAGCCTGAGGACGTCGCCCACACCATCTCCTTCCTCGCGAGCGAGGGCGCCGGCTTCGTCTCCGGCCAGGTGATCTACGTCGCGGGCGGCCCCCTCGACTGAGCACGGAACCTACACAGGGTTACCACGGAGTGGGAAGCCGGTCGCACCGGCCTCCCACTCCTCCTGCTTTACCGGGGCTTTTGCAGAATCATTCGACGACCACACGGACTTTCGATCCTGGAATAGTGGAAATCACCCCCCGAGCCAGCCCCGATCGACCCAATTGTCGATTTCCCGGGAAAATGACAATTACCACCGGAATAGCCCTGTCCGGCTGGGTAAGGTCACCCCGTGCAATCCAGAAGTACCCCCGCTCCCATTCCGCGCCAGAGGCCGGAGCGCCGCACCGCCGAACCCGACCGCCGGGAACGCCCCACCACCCCGGGACACCCCCTCCCCCCGGCCGGCCCCGGCCCCGGTGAACCCGGCTGGCCCCCGATGAGCCGACGGCAGGCCGCCCTGCTCGCCGTCACCCTCGCCGGCTACCTGCTGGTACTGGCCGGGGTCCTGCTCAACACCGAGCTGGTCGACCTCGACTGGTCGGTCCGACTGCTGCGCCCCTACGAGCGGTGGCCCCGGCTGGAGCCGCTGCTCGACACCTGGGTGGTCGCCGGGCAACGCGGGCCCTCGGCGATCGCCGCCTTCTGCTGGCTCGGCTGGCGGGCCCACCGCCTCGGCCGGCTGCGCCCGCTGCTGGTCATGGGCATCGCGCTGCTGTTGCTCAACGTCACCGTCGGCGCGGTCAAGATCGTCACCGGCCGGCTCGGCCCGCACTACGCCCAGTACGTCGGCTCGCCCGAGCTCTTCTCCGGCGGCACCATCTTCCCCTCCGGCCACACCGCCAACGCGGTGGTCACCTGGGGGGTGCTCGCCTACCTCGCCGTCCGCTGGCGGCGCACCGGCGCGCTGATCGCCGCCGCCACCGCCTGCTCGATCGGCCTGACCACGGTCTACCTGGGCACCCACTGGGTCACCGACGTCCTGGCCGGCTGGGCCGCCGGACTGCTCGTCCTGCTCTCGCTGCCACTGCTGGAGCCCCTGGTCGCCACCGCCGAACAGCGGCTCCGCCGGCGCTTCGCCCGCCGGCACCTGCCCTGCTGAACCCGAGCCACGCCCGACCCGAACCGCACCCGAGCCACGGCGAACCCGACCCGCACCAGGTCCGCACCGAAGCCGAAGCCGAACCCCGAATGCCGAAGCCGGACCCGGCCCCCGAGCCGACGGAACGGGCCGGACCTACCCCTCCCAGCTGCGCTCGACCACACCGTTGCGCACCGCGAGGTTGAGCCGCCCCTGGCGGTACTCCATGGTCATCAGGTCCCCCGGTTCCAGCACCCGGACCGACGCCCAGCCGTGCCTCCGGGCCAGCTCCCGGGCCCGCTCGATCCGCAGCCCCGCGTATCCCTCGCCGTCCTGGCCCCCCGCCCCCGAACCGGCGCCCGGACCCGCCGCGCCGGACCCCGCCCCCACCGCGCCCGAACCCGACATCGCGCCTCCCCGGCTCGCCTCCTCGGACGTACGCTGGAATCGTAGCCCGACCGGCGTGGTCAAGAGGTGAACGGCATGCGCACCACCACTCCGCGACGGTGGCGCAGCGGCACCGAGCCGGCCACCGCCCGCAGCGATCTCAAGCTCCGCTACCTGCTCTCGCTCACCTTCACTCCGCTGTTCGCACTGGCGACGGTGGGTTTCGCACTCTGGGCGGCCGCCTCCCCCGCCGACGGCGCGCCCAGCCGGGGCACCCTCACCGGCTTCGCCGTGGCCTGCGGCCTGCTCACCCTGTTCGCCGCCGTCGATCTCGTGGTGGTGATCCGGCGTCGCCGGACCGAGCTCTGACGTGGTGTCTCCCATGGAGTGGGGAGTGGGGCCCGCCGACGTGCCACACCCCGCCCCCCACATCCCCCCCCCCCGCGCCCCCACCACACCCAGTGTCTTATAAACAAAAGAAGCGGGCGACGAGTTAGGGGGTGTTGATGTAG